>CAZVTX010000080.1:0-12483 GCA_964629395.1 uncultured archaeon | reverse complement strand
TTATATAATTTTGTTAAATATTAATAAGAAAGTGAAAAAATTATATCTTTTTAAAAAACTTAAACAAATATTTTATTATATAAATTATCATTTATTTTTAATTTAAGAGGTTAAGAGAATATTTATGGCATCAACTTTATCTTTAACGATTTTAATCCCAATAACGATTTATTTCTGCTTTTTACAATATAGAATTTCGGTATTTACGGAGGACAAAAAAGATAAGTTTTATGTTCGAGTTTGGCTAGCATTTTTCATTATATGCAATTTTATTTTTTATATTAACATTGATTTGCGTTCTCCCGTAGACATTATACTTATTGTCGGCTATGGATGTATGATTATTTTTTTCTGGGGATTTCACATCATATATAAATATGTTTTAAGACAAGACGGAAAATATATGAAACCCGTAGATGTTGAATTTCAAGAGAAAAGGGAGTTTCTGCATGAATTTTTACGTAAATTTTTCCATTTTTTTGTTTTCGGCGGGTGTTTACTCTTTGTAGTCTTATATTCTACAATTTCGATGGATGTTATAAAAAAATACCCCGATTTCGGAGCTTACGGAAAAAATCTATTTTGGGAAAATTCTATATTTGCTCCGCTTAATTATGATTTTCCTATGGATGCAATCTTTTTTAGACCAACCCAGATGCAAATAGGAATGATTATCTTCTTTATGATTGCTTTACCTTTTGGAATCTTAGCAGAATATTTTCGTTTAAACCCAAAATTGGGGATTCCTTTTCAACCGCTTTTTGTTAAATCCCTAAGACCGCACGAGCAAAACAATGCTGCCGATTATTATTATTTTACATTCGGCTTTTTTATTGCTACATATTTTTTACCGGCTGCAGCTGCTTTTGGAGTCCTATGTATAATGTGTTTTGGCGATACATTCGCATCTTTAGTCGGAAAAATGCTAAAAAAGGAGAAAAAGCATTATATTAAATGGGAACCGAAAAAATGTTGGGAAGGTTCGATAGCTGGCTTTTTAGCGACATTTATAAGTGCAATTTTCTTTGTTGGCTGGATATTAGCTCTAGTTCTCTCAACCATATTTATTATATTTGATGCAACAACACCGACTAAAATAAAAATCAGTGATAATTTCATATATCCTCTTATAGGCGTATTTACTTTATTTGTAATCCTCTCTTTAGGTTTTCAAATGGATGCTATTGTGGCAAATTATTTCACCGATATTAATAATTGGTTCGCAGAACGGGCAAGGGAAGTAATCTATTAAATTCCTAAATCTTTTTTATATCTTTTTATAATACATATAAATTGCAAGAAAAAAGAGCCATAAAATTATGCATATATTTGTAATCCATTGAATTAGTGGAATCCATGTAAATAACGTGATGATAAAAAAAACCCCTATAATATAGCCGGTATATCCAAAAATATTATTAAATCGCTCATCCTTCCGAATAAGCACACAAAATGATATAATATAGATTGATGCCGTAATATAGCAAATGCTTGCAATTATGCCGTGAATTAAAAAAATTATAAAATTATCTTTATATGCAGGAAAAACACCTATGAGAGAAAGCGCTATTGAAGAAATAGTTGCACTTATTATTCCGGTTTTGGCTAATTTTTTATTTTCGGAATTATAATTTAATAAAATCTGTCCTAAATAAATTAAAAATGGAATGGCAAAAATTCCCGCAATAATAACACATGTGTTAAAAAATGGTGCTCCAGGTCCGGTTCCTAAATCACTAATCATATTTTTTGTTATATTATAACCCGGATACATAATAGCACTAATGATATCTCCTGTAATCCCAACAAATATTGAAATTAAGCAAAAAACGCTGCCGGGAATAGTTTGGAAAATTTTCTGAGCGAATTTAAAATCTATGCTCATATCTTTTTTATAAATAAATGAATGATTTTAATCTTTTCTATTTTGTCGATAATTTTTTTTTTCTAAATCCGTATAAAATAAGAGAAGTTCCAAGAAAATGCATTAAAAAATAAAATATTATCGTGTGAATACTTGTCCATACGATTGGACTTTTAGGATAAGGGAGTGTTCCTGTTAAAATAATAAGCGAAATGTGCTCAAAAAGAGTATTGATGGCTGTTGAAAATGAAACCCAAATAAGAAATAATAATATTGGTTTTTTCCTCTTAAAAAAATTAGGAATTAATAAAAACCATGAGCAATATGCTGTATAATCAAAATAGACAATTATAATTGAAAATGATGATTGAAAATTGAATATAATCATTATCGTTTGGTCTAATAAGCCTATAGTGAATCCACTAAAATGTCTTAAAGCTAACTCTAATGTCTCATCTTGCTTAAAATGTCTTATAATTGATAAAATGACGATAAATCCCGAAAGAATTATTGCACTTAATAGAAGTAATTCTAAAAATGTAAATCTTTCAAGAAAATTCCAATTATTCATAACAATAATTAATATCAATTAATTAGTAAAATAATTAAATCAAGATATATTTAAAATATAATAAAACAAAAGCCCTATAATGCGCTCGTAGTATAGTGGTAGAATTTCGGATTCCCAATCCGAAGGCTCGGGTTCAATTCCCGACGAGCGCATCTCCTTGATTTTTAGATTCTTTATTTAAGCTAAAATTATTTATAATAGAAGAATTATAAATTATTTGAAAAATGAAAGAATTTTCACCTAAAACAGGAAAAGAACTGGCAATTTATTTAAAAGAAAAGTTAACAACTCTTTTTATTAGAAATAATGTGAACTTTGCTTATTTGGGAGGGTCTTGGGCGGAAAATAGGCAATATATTTGGAGTGATATTGATATTTTTATTTCTATTCCAAATTTCATTAATTTAAATGCTAGAGAGCAATTACATTTTCTTACAAGACTTCATATAGATGCAACCGATTTAACAGGTTTTGAAGAGATACAGATTGTTATAATGGAAAATTTGCCATTACATATTCAATTTGAAGTTTTATCTAATGGAATTTTATTATTTGAAAAAAATCGTGAGAGAAGATTAAATTTCATAGAAAAAGTTTTAGTTAGATATGAAGATTTTATGATCTGGTATAGACATTTTTTAAAATAAAATTAGGGGAATTTCATTTCAAGGATTAAATTACCAAGATAAGCCTTTAGCAAATTTTAAATCGCTAATTAATTTGTTTGCCTCATTAGGAGGTACTTCTAAATAGGCATAAAATTTATTTTGCCAGAAAGCTCTTCCTGAAGTTGCTGAGCGGACATCATTTGCGAATTTAACCGAATTTCTAACGGGTAAAAATATCTCTATAGTTGATGAATATTCATTTTCTTGATTTATTTCCTTTATTTTTGCAGAATATTTTGATAATAATGGTGTTACATTTTTGATATATTCCGGCGGCAATTGGATTATTGTGTGATAAATTGGTTCTAAAAGCACTATACCCGCTTCTTCCAAACCGCGTTTAATTGCATCATAAAATATTGTAGAAAGAATGGAAAATGCATTGTCTTCATTAATATTGTTTAATTCGAGATTTTTGACGACAATCTTAATTTCTGATAATTTTTCTCCGCATAGCGGTCCATTTAAATGTATTTTCTCAATTATATCTAAAATCATATTTTTATAATAATCATCTAAATTGTAATTTTTAGGGAAAATTAATACATTTTGATCTTGATCGCAATATAAGAAATTATCAACCTCGAAATCCGTTAAATTAGTGTTTTGCTTAAGTAATTCTGAAATGATTTCTGCCGGAAATGCTTCAAGATTTTGTGTTCTAAAAAAGAGCATTGACTTCTCGTCAAGTCGCTCGATAATTAATTCAACAAAAGACTGTCCGTCAGGAGATTCAGATCGAATAAGTGAGGATTTTCCCCTGCAAGATTCTTTAAAAACAGCCCTCGCCTCCGACATGCTAATTTTTACACCTCTTTCCTCAATTGTTTTCGCTGCGATTTCTAAGTGCAATGGTCCTGTCCCGGATAAAAGAAATTCACCATTTTCTTCATTAATTTCAAATTTAAGATTAGGATCTTCAATCAAAAGTTCCTCAATGATCTCTTTCATTCGGTCTAGATCTCGAAGGAATTCTGGCTCAATGGATACGGTTATAACGGGTGTAGTTATATACTTAACATTTTCAAATGGAATCATTTCTTCAACAGCTTCAGAGCTTACAATTGTCTCACCGCTTTTAATTTTTTTAAACCCTTCAATCGCAATTATATTTCCAACCGGGACGTTATCTACATTTTCTCTTCTTTGTCCCATAAAAATGGCTAATCGATTAATTGAACCTTTCTCTTTTTCTCTTAATAAATAAACCTTTTTTTTAATTGAACAAGTACCTGAAAAGATGCGTCCCGTTGCAACTAATCCGTGCTTTAATACCTGAACTTTTGACATACAGATAACCAGAGGGCCATTAGAATCGCAATTAAGCATAGAGATACCTATTCTCGAATTTAAATCTCCATCCCATATTTTTCTGATTCTGTATTTTTGGGCCTCTATTGGGTTTGGAAGATGATTTACGACCATTTCTAAAATCGCATTATGCACGGGTAAGAATACGGCAAGGTCAGCATAAGATTCTTTAGTATAAGTTTCTTTTTTATATCTTTCTCTAATATCTTTAAATTTAATATCGCTATTTTCTAAAATATGAGCTGTAAAACCCCATTTATGAAGTGCAGAACCAAAAGCGACATTCCCTTCAGCAGGAGATATTTGCCATTCTTTATTAAAAGGTGGATCAGCAAATCTCTCAATTAATTTATTGAAATCTTTAATTATCCTTACGTATTTTTTTTTAATCTGGTCATCCGTAAGCTTAAGTTCTCTAATTAATCTATCTACTTTATTAATAAATAAAACGGGTTTAACACCCTCTTGTAAAGCTTGTCTAATTACGGTCTCAGATTGAGTAATGATTTCCTCAACAGCATCTACAACCACTACTACTCCATCTATTAATCTAAGGGCTCTGGTAACTTTTCCGCTGAAATCAAGATGTCCGGGCGTATCTACAAGATTGATGAGATATTCTTCTTTTCTTCCATGTGCTTTCTCATAATATAACGAGATATTAGCAGATTTCATAGTTATTCCCCGCTTTTGTTCTTCTTCTAGATAATCCAATGCTCGTGCTTCTCCCGCTAAGGTAGGTGAAAGGAGTCCTGCTTCGCTTAATAATGAATCCGATAATGTCGTTTTGCCATGATCTATATGTCCTACTAATCCGATATTTCGGATATTTTCTGTTTTATGCATTAATCTTAAGATTTCTTCGATTTCTTTACGACGGGGCATAGGAATGCATGAATATTTTATGATTATTACAAATACTAAAGATTTATACGATTAAAAGTTTGGCAATTAAAAATTAAATAAAAACGGGAAATGGTTTTTAATTACTCAAGATCTTCATCATTGCTTACAAAAAGCCTCAGTAGGGTCAGATAAGTCATAAAAACCATTTCCCTAATGAAATTAAACCGATTATCGTATTTATAATTTAACCTCGCCATCAATTCTAACGATTCTTCCATCTATATGTAATCTACCATCGCAAAACAATTCAATTGCTTTAGGAAATGCTTTATGTTCCCATTTTAATATTCTAGCAGCTAAAGTTTCTTTATCATCTGTATCATATACGGGAACGCATTTTTGAATAATAATAGGGCCGTGATCCTCAAGAGGATCAACAAAATGAACAGTGCAACCAGATACTTTCACGCCATACGCTAAAGCATCTTCATGAGCATGCATTCCCTTAAAACTCGGTAATAAGGCAGGATGAATATTCATAACATTTCCTTTAAAATGATCTATGAAATAAGAGCTTACTAATCTCATATATCCTACAAGTACAATTAATTCGCAATTATATTTATCCAAGACCTCAATCATTTTAGCATCAAATTCTTCGCGACTTCCCTTGTGTTTATCTGATTCAATCAGATAATAGGGAATTCCGTGCTTTTTGGCACGTTCCATACAATACGCTCCAGCCTTATTACAGATTAAAACTACAACCTCTGCTTTATCTTTAAGAATTCCGCTTTCACATGCCTCGACTATTGCTTCAAAATTACTTCCCGAGCCCGAAGCAATTGCTCCAATCTTTACTTTTGCCATAACTTAATAAAAGTTGAATTTTAAAAAAATTTTCTTAAGTTTTATAATCTATATAAAATAATGATAAAAATCAAATTTAAATCAAATTTGTCATATATATCGCAGATTACAATAAAATTAATCGTAAGCTTTTTATTTGAATAAAATATAATAAGATTAGATTTGTAAGTAAATCTTTTTAAAAAACTCTTATCTAAAGAGATTTAAGAACTATTTGTTCAGTCACATACAAATTATATCTAAATTTAAGTATTTAATAAAATCAATTAAAAATTAAGCACGTTATCAGAGAATAGATAATGCTTATTGGAACGAATACCCCAAAAATAAAAATCTATAAATAAAAAACCGACTCGTTAAAATAAATTTTGTATAATAAATTAAAGTGATAATTAAAAACCGTTTTTAAAGCTGAAGTTAAATGAGTTATGCAACTGAATTAAGGAGGCTTAAAGAGCAAATTATTAGTTTATTGCCTCCTGAAATAAAGGTTCAAAAAATTGAATTTGAAGGTCCGGAAATTGCGGTATATTCTGAAAATGACACAATCGATGAGGGAGATAGTTCAGAAGCATTAAAGGAATTGGCAAAAAAGATTAGAAAACGTGTTGTTATCCGGTGGAATGTTGATAAAAGGAAAGATCCTGCCGAAACAGCAGAATATATTAAGAGTTTAGTTGGAGAAGAAGCAGAGATTTCGAATATTGAATTTGATCATAATAGAGGCGAAGTAATAATCGAGTCAGGCAAACCAGGTTTAGTTATCGGAAAAAAAGGTATTAATTTAAAGGAAATTAGACAGAATACCTTTTGGCAACCGAAAACAATTAGAACACCTCCATTATCTTCAAAAACAATTCAATTAATTCGCGGAATGCTTGCAAAAGAACGTAAAACTCAGAAAGATATTCTATTAAGAATTGGACATAGAATTCATCGACCTGTATTATTTAAGGATTTATCTATTAGATTGACGGCATTAGGAGGCTTTAGAGAAGTAGGCCGATCATGTATATTAATACAGACTAAAGATAGCAATATTCTAATCGATTGCGGGTTAAATGTAGGAAATCCCACGGATAGATTTCCGCATTTTGAAATACCCGAATTCTCTATTAGAGATTTAGATGCTGTAATCGTATCCCATGCTCACCTGGATCACTGCGGTTTGGTTCCCTTTTTATATAAATATGGATATAGAGGCCCCGTATATACAACTCTCCCAACCAGAGATCTTTCAACGATGCTTCAATTGGATTATGTGCAAATCTGTGAAAAAGAAGGAATCTCACCTCCCTATTCAAAAAGAGATGTTAAAACAACTGTACTTCATACGATTCCGCTTTCATGGGGAAAAGTTACCGATATTGCTCCAGATGTAAAATTAACTCTTCATAATTCGGGACATATTTTAGGTTCATCAATGGTCCATCTTCATTTCGGAAAGGGCGGTTATAATTTTGTCTATACAGGAGATTTCAAATTTCAAAAAACACGTTTATTGGAAAAGGCGAATGTAAAATTTCCGCGTGTAGAGAGTCTTTTAATTGAAGCGACTTATGGTGGCCCTCAAGACAGAATACCCAGTAGGCATGATTCGGAAAAAGAATTAAGACAAATTCTTAATTCGACAATTAGGAGAGGAGGTAAAGTTCTTGTTCCTGTATTAGCAGTGGGAAGAGCTCAAGAATTGATAATATTGCTTGAAGAATTTATGTCAAAGGGTTTAGTCGAAAAAGTTCCCGTCTATTTGGACGGATTAATCTCTGAGGCAACCGCAATTCATACCGCCAATCCGGATTTTCTCAGTACAGACCTACGTGAAAAAATCTTGCATCAAGGGAAAAACCCATTTTTATCCGATTTCTTTACAACAGTATCTTCTCAAGATGAACGATTAGATTTAACTAAAGGTGAGCCTTGTATTATTTTAGCAACCAGTGGTATGCTAATAGGCGGACCATCACTTCAATATCTAAAGGCTCTTGCTGATGATAAAAGAAGTTCACTCATATTTGTATCGTATCAAGTTGCAGGCACACTTGGAAATAGGATCCAGAGAGGTTTTAGAGAATTTCAATATACCGATTCTAAAGGTAGAACTCAACTCGTAAAGCTTAATCTTAATGTTTTCACCCTTGAAGGATTTAGCGGTCATTCCTCAAGAAGTCAAATCTCACAATTTTTGAGGAGAATTCAGCCGAGACCTAAATTAATAATTACCAACCATGGAGAGGAATCAAAATGCGTAAGCCTGTCAACTATGATCCATAAAAAATTAAGAAAGGCTACAAAAGCACCTAAAAATACCGAGACAATTGTTTTAAAATAATCTTAAATTCTTTTTTAAAACACGATTAATTTTTTTAAAAAACAATTATTTTTCTATTTAAAATAAATTTAGAGGATTACATTGAGTCAAAAAACAACTATTCCTTCAACTAAGCGTATAACTATTTTAAGAAGAATCGTTCAAATTTCTGCTTTCTTATTTATTAATTACGTAATTATCGAAATAATCTTTTCAATTAATCTGATTAGTTTTGAAGGACTAATTAAGATTCTCCCCGTTTTAAATTCCCCAAGAAACCCATTATCTGATGGAGCGGGAATAGTGGAATATATTTTTTATTTTATAGCTGAAGGAGAATTTCCATTTTTACTATTCGGAATATTGATTTTAATAATATTATTTTCGGGAAGATTCTTTTGCGGTTGGATTTGTCCAATAGGAACAATTCAAGATGCATTGAGTGCAATTCCAACAAAAGAACGAAAAATTCGTGATACTGAATCTCATCTCATCTCTCATAGAAATCTTCTCAACTTAAAATTCCTAATTATAATTGCTATTGCTATTGTGATATTTCCGTTAGGTATAACAAAAACTACAGATTTGGTATTTTATTTTCAGTATAAAAGAAATATAGGCCAGATGGCACAGAAACCATTAGGATATTTCTCTCTTTCGGAATTCATTTTCAATTCTTTCCCCGATTTCATAAAGAATTCATGGGAACGTAAGAGGTTAGATTTACCGGAATTAACCAATCCATTTGAAGACTTCAGCGGCTTTCTTGATTTCTCTATCGCCCTTTTTTATATTATTTTTTATATTATTGTTATTATTTTAGCTATTTTTTATCCGCGCTTTTATTGCAGATATTTATGTCCTTTTGCGGGAGTAGCCGCCGCTATTTCCGATTATTCTTTTTTAAAGCTTTCAAGAAATCCCGTGAGATGTGTGGGAAGGGCAAAATGCGGTATTTGCGAACGTGTATGTCCCAAACAAATTAAAATCTTAGATGAACCTTTTGAATTTTTTACGGGAAAAGGAGAATGTAATTTATGCCTAAAATGTAAAGAAAAATGCCCTTATTATGCTATTGAATTGAAATTTGGTTAATAATAAAATATATTATTTTAAATAAAACCAGTTTATAAATAAAAATTTAAAAATACGCAGAAAATATTAAACTTAGATTAAAAGATCAAAAAATTTTTCGATTATGGATGCTAAAAAAGTAGAAGAGTTAAAACAAAGAATGAAAAGAGACCAAGATGTAGGAATTCATGGAATACTGGATTCTCAAGCAGTCCGATATAGAAAAGAAGAAGATGATAAAGATTATCAGGATATTAGACCTCCTTTTTTTAGAGATGTTGATCGAATTGTTCACAGTAAAGCTTATGCGAGGTATATTGATAAAACTCAGGTATTTTTCGAAATTAATAATGCTAATATTACCCATCGTTCTTTACACGTAATTCTCGTTTCAAGGGTCGCAAGACAAATTGGTCGCGTCTTAAAATTAAACTTAGATTTAATTGAAGCTATTGCACTCGGGCATGATATTGGACATGCTCCATTTGGGCATTTAGGTGAAGATATATTAAATGATCTCAGTCAAAAATATGGGTTAGGTAGCTTTCGTCATAATGCTCAAAGTATAAGATGGTTGTCATATCTTGAAAAAAGATTTCCTACAAAACCCGCTCAAGGGTTAAATTTAACGCTCCAGGTTCTTGATGGGATATTATGTCATGATGGTGAAGCTGATGAAAGAGAACTAAAACCTATTAAAGTTAATGGTAAAACGTGGGATGATCATTTTAAGGAATATTTTGATTGTTTCGGTAAAAATGAAATAAAAAGAATACCTATGTCCTATGAAGGTGTAGCTGTACGCTTTGCCGATACAATTGCATATATAGGGCGGGACATAGAAGATGCTATTCTTTTAAAATTCATTAAAAGGGAAGAAATCCCTGATATCTGTAAAAAAATTTTGGGAGATACAAATCGAAAAATTATGAATACCTTAATAATGGATCTCCTTAATTATAGTTTGGATAATGATACCATTGGATATAGTGAAGAAGTATTTGAAGCATTATATAAATTGAGGGAATTCAATTATGAAAGGATCTATTTAAGAAGAGATCTAAATCCTCATAATGATAAACGTTTAAAAATTCCGTATTCCGAAATTTTGCGCAAAAGATTTGAATTAATATTTAATCAATGTCTTAAGGATTTGGAGCAAGAAAATTATGATGCACCTATTTTTAAAGATCATATTGAATATATTGATGATGAAAATTATTCTACTTATTATAAAAAATTAAAAGATCAAGGTAAAATAACCCTTATTATCCGTGATTATATTGCAGGTATGAGTGATAAATATTTCAGTGAAATTTATCATCGATTTAGTAAAAAACAAAAAAATTAATTTCCAATCTAATTATCTTGAAAAAATTATTTTTCTATTTTTATGAATTTTAAAAAATTTTATTTAAATCAAAATAGGTGGATTACACATGAACGGAGGATAAAAAAAGAAGTTTTTTTTTAACTCAGTCACGGGGTCCTTCAATCAACGGGGTGTTATTAAAGGAGGTTAGTCTATCGACTAACATTTAAAAGATTGTTTTTTTTTTATATTTATCCTCATCGATTCATGTGTAATCCAATTAAATATATGGTTTTCTAAAAATAAAAACTTATCTCTATTTTTAGTTAAAAAAATATTTTAGGAAATCTAAAAATTCATAGAAACTATTAGAAATCTTAAAAAATTTAAATTAGGAAAATTTTTTTAGAGATTAAGCATTATTAAAATCAATTACTTTATAAAAAATTCTTTCAAAGCCCGGTGGTGTAGTGGTCAAGCATTTGGGGCTCTGAACCCCGAGAAACATGGAGATATTCTCCTAGTTAGGGAAACCACGGTTCGAATCCGTGCCGGGCTATTTTCAGATTAATTGATAATAAGATACCTAAAATTTGAGAGTTCATTAATCGAATTTATTTCTCCAACGATTTTTTGGAATTCTTCAATATTTCCTTCAAAAACAAGAAAAATAGAAATTTTTGTATCGCTAAAATATTGATTTTTGCTTACAATATACTCCTTAAATTCATTTTCAATCTTATTTAATTTTTTAACTATAAAAGGATTGTTAGGAATTACTATAATCATATTTCCTGTAATTTTTTTCTGAACCCTAAAAAATTCTTGAGAAAAATCCATAACGGAAGAATTTGCCAATTCTTCCGATGACATTAATCTAAGAAGGGCGTCCCTAATTAATTTTGATTTATTTTCATATTTATTTTTGTCAACCAGTTTATTAATAAATTTTTTTAACCCTTCATTAATTGAAATTGATATTATGGGAATAAAATCCACCTCAATCTTATTGTAATTTATTAATATTTAATAAAATATATAATTTTAATTCAAACCTAAATTATTAAATGTCGATGTAAGACATCTTTAAATTTCTCTACATCATTTACCAATTTATCTGCATCTTCTTCGGAAATATTATCTTCTTTACCATATTTATTTAATTGGGTTAGCCAGAATTCAATCCTTCCTAAAATAGGATTATCTGAACCAATTAGTCGTTTTAATCTAATAAAAGTATCATGTAATTTTAATCGAATATTTTGTGCTTTCCATCTTAGCATACAGTAATCCGAAATTTCAGCAAGATTTTGTGTTATTGCCATTACATCTATCGTTTTTTCTCGCTCTTCTGCCTTTATTTTTCTAATAATATTTATCTCATCAAAAAGAAGTTCAATTATTTTAGCCAGAAACCCCGTTAATTGTCCGGGATTATTACACCAGACTCTGACCTCAAGGGTTTGATTAGCAGCAGAAACATATATTCTGGTTATGATTCTACCCCCAGTAACCTTCGCCTCAGAGCAAAACCAAGCCTCTGCTTCGTATTCTTTTTTAGATACTTCGCCACCTTCATATGTAGTAATCATACTTGTATCGAAATGTTTCATTGTTCTAATTGCTGCTCTATATGCTAATCTTGGGTCGAGATCT
>CAZVTX010000079.1:0-12635 GCA_964629395.1 uncultured archaeon | reverse complement strand
CTCATCCAATTTCTCAAATTTATGATTAAGCTTTGCTTTTAATGCTAATACCTTTAGAGAAATCTCAGTTGGGTCTCCTACTACGGAAACTTCTCCTTTAGACTCATCTAAAATATTTACAATTGAATTATTGCAAAAGAGGCAAACTTCTAAAAATCGTTTCAAACTCGGAGTTATTTCCGCTTCATTTCCGTTTTCAAGAATCCTACCGATTATATTATAGCCAACACCCTCTACTTCCAATATTTTATTATCAACAAATAATTTAACAACTGTCATCTCATTTTTTGTTAAGGTTCCCGTTTTATCAGAACAAATAACGTTTACTCTTCCTAATGTTTCAACAGCACTAAGTTTTCTTACGAGAGCATTTCTCTCTGCCATTTTTCTCATGCCTATACTCATCACTATCGTAATAACCACTACTAATCCCTCTGGCACCGCTGATACAGCTAAACTTATTGCCATCTCAAATGCTACTATTATTTCATCAATCTCTTCTGGTTCAAAGCCTACTCCTTCAAAAATAACAATTATAATAAAATCAATGACGAAAATCATAAGACAAATTACCATTATCAAGGTGCCAAGTAGTCGACCAAAACGATCTATTTCTTGCTGAAATGGTGTCTTCTCAATCTCTTCTTCTTGAAGGCTTTCCGCAATTTTTCCTATTTCTGTAGACATTCCGGTGCTAATAACAATTCCTTCACCATTTCCTCTTGTTATAATAGTATCCATATAACCTAAATTAGTCCTATCTGCAAGAATTAATCGCTCGGCAACTGGATCGGTATGTTTTTTGACAGGCTTAGATTCTCCCGTTAAAATTGCTTCATCTACATAAAGAGAAAATTCTTTAAATAATCGGATATCAGCAGGAAATTTATCACCCTCCTCAATTAATACGATATCTCCGGGAACCACATATTCAACCTTAATTTCTTTGACTACTCCATCTCTTTTTACCTTGGCAAAATGAGGTGCCATTTTCTTTAAGCTTTCAAGAGATTTCTCTGCTTGATATTCCTGGTGAAAACCTAACACCGCATTGATAATAAGAATTGCAGCTATTACAATGGCATCAGTATATTCAGATGACCATGCTTCACCTGATTTACTTGATTCCCATAAACCAATTACAATGGAAACAATAATAGCAAAAATTAGTAGATAAACAAGGAAATCTTTAAATTGCCCGATAAATATTTGCCAAGCAGTTTTTCTTTTTTCTTTTATTAACTCATTTTTTCCATATTTTTGTAAACGTTTCTGAGCTTCTTCTTCGGTTAAACCCGTTTCGATTGAGGTTTTCAATAATTTTTCTACTTCTTTAACTTCTAAAGCATGTGCTTTTATTTCTTCCATAAGACATCTATAAGATTTATTTTTAAATTCTAAATATTGATTTTCTAAAATTTTTATTTTAAATTATAAACGTTTAAAATATTTTTTAAAGGCAAGGTAATTTGATTAAATTTTTTTTTCTAAAAAACCTTATTAAAATAATAAAAAGTTGTATTTTAATATAATAAAACTTCGAATCTTAATGAAATTTAAAAAAGTAAGAGGTGAATTATTGTAAAAATAAGATTTACTGAAACAGCATTGGATTATATTCATGAGCAACAAATTTTATATAAAAATCAGAACAAAAATCAAAACTTTAATGATTTAGTCATTGCAATATTTTATTTCTCTAATAGCACATGAACTATGACTTTCTGCGGAAATGTGTTAGAATTAATAGAACGTGAAAAAATCATCGAGAGCCCATTTGAATTTGTAAAATGGAGCGATATTATAAATAACGATGGAATCGATGTATATATCGAAAAGTCAATAATTCCTGAATTGGACCAAAAAGAGGAAATGATTATCGACGCAGCTATTGGAGAAATTAACGGAAAAAAAATAGGAATGTTATTTATCAAAAAAGATAAAAATGTCTACGGATAAAGATGATCTAATCTTGAAAATGTTAGAAGATTAGGGATTTGCGGAGCGCCCGCAACCATTTATTATCACATAAAATGTTCTCTTGTATAATTTAATTTTCCTCCTGCCAAAATTATTTCTTTTTCCCTAATTGATAAATCATGTTCTACTTCAAAATCGTATTTTTGAGTTAGATTTCTAATTTTAAAAACTTTTTCATTAGACTTTAAACGTTCTCTTATATCCTTTACCTCTATCTCATCATTTTCTTTTAAACGGTTATAATCGTTTTTATTTTTAAATTTTAACGGTAAAATTCCAAAATTAATCAAATTATCACGATGAATTCTTGCAAAAGATTTTGCTAAAACAATCTTAATACCTAAATAATGTGGCGCTAACGCAGCATGCTCTCTACTTGACCCTTGACCATAATTTTCGCCTCCTATTATTAACCCTCCACCTTTACTTTTATTTTCCAATGCTCTCCTTGAAAATGAGGGATCTATTTGTTCAAAAACAAATTCACTGATTTTAGGCAAATTTGACCTATATGGTAATATTTTTGCCCCAGCAGGCATGATATGGTCAGTTGTAATATTATCTTCAACTTTAATTAAAATTTTAATATGTAAATCTTCAGGCATCGGAAGGAACTCCGGCAATGGAGAAATATTTGGCCCTCTTATGATTTCAATTTCCTCGGGATTCTTAGCTGGTTCGATTATCATTGAATCATCAAGTTCAATTCTATCGGGTAAATTTATTTTTGGATATGCTCCCAATTTTCTGGGATCTGTAATCTTGCCGAAAATTGCCGTTGCCACTGCAGTTTCAGGGCTGACTAAATAAACTTTGGCAGATTTTGTTCCACTTCTACCGTAGAAATTTCTATTAAAAGTACGTATTGAAATACCATTAGTTTTTGGAGCAAATCCCATCCCAATACAAGGACCGCAAGCAGATTCAAGAATCCTCGCACCTGCAGCAATAATATCGGCAAGAGCCCCGTCTTTTGCAAGTTCAATTAATACTTGTCTTGAGCCTGGAGAAATTCCTAATACAACATCTTTATGGATTTTCTTGCCTTTAAGTAATGCGGCTACTGTTAACATATCTTTTAATGAGCTGTTGGTACAAGATCCTATTGCTACTTGATCAACTTTTATTCCTTCTATTTCTCTTATAGGTACAACATTTCCGGGAGAATGGGGCTCAGCGGCTAAAGGCTCGATTTCAGATAAATCTATCTCTATAATGGTACTAAAATCATCTCTTGAGGCTTCAGGAATTTCAATCCAATGTTCCTCCCGTCCCTGTAATTTTAAAAACTTTTTAGTTATCTCATCTGATGGAAAAATTGATGTTGTGGCACCTGTCTCGGCACCCATATTTGTAATAGTTGCACGTTCAGGAACTGATAAAGTTTTAATACCGGGACCAAAATATTCTAATATTTTACCAACGCCTCCTTTCACATCAATTCTCCTTAATATTTCTAATATTACATCTTTAGCAGATACAAACTCATTTAATTGTCCTTTAAGTTCAATTCCTACGATTTCTGGGGTCTTTAAATAGAAAGGACCGCCTCCCATAGCAACTGCTACATCTAATCCTCCTGCTCCGATGGCGATCATACCCATGGCACCTGCAGTGGGTGTATGTGAATCTGAACCAATTAAAGTTTTACCCGGTCTTGCAAATCTCTCAAGAAATACCTGATGACATATCCCATTGCCCGGTTTGGAAAATTTAATACCATATTTTGCCGCAACGGAAGCTAAATAGCGATGATCATCTGCATTTCTAAAGTCCGTTTGAAGCGTATTATGATCTACGAAAGATACGGATAATTCGGTTTTAACACGCTTTATTTTCATAGCTTCAAATTGAAGATAAGCCATGGTACCTGTTGCATCTTGGGTTAATGTATAGTCAATTTTTATGGCGATTTCTTCTCCCGCTCTTAAATTACCCTCTACCAAATGATCTTCCAATATTTTTTTAGCTATTGACGTCATAATTCATTATTTTTTCCATAGATTTAAAATGGTTTAAAAAAAAGATTAAATCGAGCAAATATTTTAGATTTAAACCTATTAATACTTTAAAAAATATAAATTTTAATAGGATTTCTACTATTTTAGAAACAAGTTTAAATTTACAAATAATTTTACAAGCGAATGAAAAATTTATGAGACCATCAAGAATTTTTAGAACAATAGTTCGATTATTTTTACTTGTATTAACACTTTCAATGTCAGTAGTTTCTTTCTTAGGAGGGTATTCTGCAATATTAATTCTCTCAGATTCTGATAATATTTCAATTCCAGATGGAGATATTAATTATTATTTAAATGTAACAGATCCAGATACAAGTAAATTATTTTTGGATTTACCTTATAAAGTTAGGAATGCAGGATATTTTGACTTGGATGATCTTTCAATTGAAGTTAAAGTTTATTATACTTTTCATGATACTAATAAAACCAATAATGCAACTACAACCCTTTTATTGGCAGAGAAAAAGCAAACATTTGATACAATTAAAGCAGGTGAAACGGATAAAGGGAATTTTTCGATGAAATATGAGGATTTCACTAACCTTGAGGAAGTTCAAAATAGATCCGTTTATATGGATACTACTAAAAGCCCAATGGTTATCTATACTGCAGATATTATTATTTCTGCAAAATATTCTCTTCGCTTATTATCATTTACGGTTACATTAAAAAATATAACTATTGGAGAAGAAACGTAAAAAGGTGTTTTAATGGGTGCAAAAAAAAATATGGTAAGAGGTTTTATTTTTACAATAATTTATATTCTAATGACACTGGTTATTCCTTTTATGACATTTACATGGATAAAAAATTTAGGACAAATTCAAGGCTCAGAAATTGCAATTGCTATGGATGAGTCCCGTTATAATACAATTATTTTTTGGATTTCGGCATTTGGTTTGATAATAAGCGGAACTGCTTTTTTTGCTTATTCTGCTCCATCACAATCTATACGTAGAGGGATTTTTGCTTTGATTCAAATTATTCTTAATTGTTTATATATATGGAGTTATAAATTCTCAGGTGCAACTGAAATTGAATTTATTTTAATTGTCGGAAATGAGCAAGGGAGTATTGCATTGAATTTTGCAGATATGGTAATGATGTATCTCGGGATATATTTCTTAACAATTATCTTGAAAACTTATGATTTAATTGATTTTACCGTTAATCGTAAGAAAATTAGAGCAAAAAGAAGGGGTGAAATTGAGATTGATAATGCAAGAAAATGATTTTTGGAGCATTTTAGCTCAAATAATAAGCATGATTATTGGATTTTTTAGACCTTATATTGTTCCTATTGGTGAATGGATGATCGGATGGGTTGAATTTTTGCTTAATTTCTTTCCGGATGATGATCTGACAATATATTTTACAATTTTTATATTTTTAATCATAATAGGAGCAATAGTTAACTCTAAATGGCCGGGTGATAAACCAATCGCTATTTACGAGAAAAAAGGCCCAAGAATAGATGATTCGATAGAATTATGTCCAAAATGCGGTAAACCCACAGAAGGTGCAAAAACATGTCCATATTGTGGATATACAAAAATATAATATAAAAAAATTTTATTTCTTTTATTTTTTAAGTTTAAATACTAATTCGGCGACTCTTTTTCCTAAATCAGCTGCTACCAATCCTCCTAATTCATCAATTTCCTCTTTTTGTATAAATTCTTTCAATCCAAATTTCTGTAAACTGGTAATTGCAAAATTCTCCTCTATAACTGGATTTCCTAAGGCATTACTTACCACAATCATTCCCTGTATTAAAGCAAAATTTATTAAATCCGAAATTACACCTCCAGAACCTCCATTTCTAAGCCCTTGAGATGCCATCGGAGCGAAAATCTTATCCTTTAATTTATAGCCTCCCATTTTCCATGGACGTGATCGGTCTATTAGAACTTTTATTTGAGAACTTACGCTTCCAAAATATGTCGGCGCAGCAATAATGATGGCATCCGAATCGAATAACTCTTTCTCAATTTTCTTAATGTCATCTTTTTCACTTAAAGGACATTCATTAGGTCTTCTTAAACACTGATCGCAACCATTGCAAGGTAAGATATTATAATCAGAAATTTGGAGTTTAGATATTTGTATATCTTTGGAGATTGATTTAATTCCCTCTATAGCCTTATCTATTAAAAAATTACAACTTCGATTCTTTCGTGGAGAGCCAACAATTAATGTAATTTTTGCATTCATAATAGGTATTAATTATTTATACTTAATTAAGATTTAATTAATTTAGAATCATCAATAAATTATTTTATATTGGGCTTGAAATGAAAATTTTTAAAGATATGATAGATCACATAAAAAACAAAAAAGATCTAATTAAAGAATTGAAAATTTACAAGGAATTTATTCAAAAAAAATTAGATATAGAAGATTTAAATTCCGCTCTATCGAAAGTTCGCTCTGCATTAACTTTAATCAAGGAATATCAGGATAAATTTGATATTGAAGACGAGATAAAGGAATTTAATTCTATAAATGATAAAATAACCTCTGAATTAAAAAAACATAGGGATTTCTATCTAAGAAAATTCAATAATTTGCTAAAAGAGAAAGTAAATGAAAATAATTTAGAAAATTTATTAAAATTATTAGCGATGTTAAAGAGTGATATAGATAAGGTCTATGAGAAATATAATCTTCATGATTTACAAGCAGATATTAATAGATATTTTACTTTTATCAAAAGATTGTATATAATTCTTACCAGCTATGAAACACTTAATTATCATAAAATTTCAGAAATTGTTTATAATTATATGAAAGATCTTGAGAATGAAAATTTTCCGAATTTAGAAAACCTAATTCAAACTATTAATCTTAAAATTATAATTAAAAGACTTAAAGAATTGTCTGAAAAATATGAAAAAATGAAAATCCAAGAATTGAGTGAAGATTTGCTAATAAATGAGGAAGATCTAATAGATATAATCATATCAATTATGGATATGCCTGAAAATCCAATTAGAGTATATAATTCTACAAATAGAGAGGTTATTTTTAATAAAAACTTAACCTAATTTTTAGAACATTACCAGATTTTAATTATCGGCAAAAGAACTATCATTGGGCTAACTAAAAATATAAGTAATTTATATGCGATCGATATTAATATTGGATTTAATGCATTATCACTTATTTTTACTTTATCCAACACTAAATCCGTAAACATAAAAATTAAACTCCCAATTAACGCTAAAATCCAGCCAACAAAAATAATCGCCGTAAAAAAGCCGGCTACGAAACCCGCTATTGTACCCTCAACTGATTTACCTTTTACAAATTTCCATTTATGTTTTCCCCATTTTCGACCGATCAATGCGGCAAACATATCGCTAAAAACGGCGATACAAATAACCCCCATTTGGGCATAGACACCTGCAATTCGGTCAGCTTTTCCATAAGTTAAAATTATTGATGATATTGCTAAACCTAAGAGTAATAATATTGAGGCAGATGTATCATAAATCTCTGTTGGACGGCGTGTTGTTTGCAGAGTCCTTTTAAGAGGAAATGCATATTCTTTAAATCTCAATCTCATAATTTCTGCGTAAAAATTTCCAATAAAAATGCATATTAACATAAAAAATTGAACAACTAACCCGTTTAATAAAATTATCTCAACATCTTTATCCTCGAATAATAACCTTGAATTATATAAATTTTCTTTAGTAGGTGTATTTGCAATGCCATCGTATAGAAAGCCTACGCCATAAAATACAAGAGGTTCTAGCATCCAAGTTGCTATGTATAAAATAGCAAGTAAATGAATTAATTTTCTTTTCATTTCCTGTCGTGTCGTAAAATTTTGAGAACTAAGAATTGATATTTCTTTATTAACATCAATTCCTTGCATCAATTGTCGATTATATGAATCTTCATCAATAGTTTTCTTTTTAAATAAAGCGAAAAATACAAATACTAATAAAACGCCACCCGCAACAACAACGGCATAATAATTCATCGGCATAAAAAGATAAAATTTAGGATTCTCGAATGTGCCTCCATCACAGAATGGCAAACTGATAAAAATTGCTAAAATTATTAATAATACAATTACTAAAGCAGAGTTATATCTATTCTTCGTCTTTAATATAAAACTCCTTTTTACAATTGGATAAAATATAATTGCATAAAGTATTAGAATCGCAGATAGTGTAAAAGAAAAAAACCAAGTTTCAGCTCCGATTATCGGATTATACATTATTCCCTTAGCACACTTTTATTCTTACTTGATGAATATTACAAAAAATACACAATACTAATTAAAACTTATTTTGTGCTTAAGAATATTAAAAATATTATTTTAGAGTGCCCTATAAAATTCGGGTCTTAAAAGCTCTGGATGAGTTAATCCGTAATCAATAATTCCAATAATTTTTTCTTTATCTCTATCTAATACGCCTTTAATTGGCAAATAATTTGAAGCGTGATTTGAGCGAAATACACAATTTGCATTTTTATTTTCAAAATTAATATGTTCCATAAAAATTTTTAATTCTTTAAGGATTTCAAATTGGTTCATTTCTTTAAATTCGCCGCGCTGCTTTCTGCGATATAATTCGGTACCCGGCGGCACAATTAAAGTAAGAAATGCAATATACCAAATTCGATCATCATCGGGGCAAATTTTATTAACTAAATCTGCAGATTCAATCGCATGTTTCTTGGATATAACGGGATCTGCACCTCCAAGACCATTTATTAATGTTGCGGAAAGCGTAATGTTTGCCTTCATTAGTTTTTCAGAAGCTTCAATATAATCTTTTTTAGTTGCATGTTTATTCATTTGTTTAAGAAGCTCATCATATCCGGATTCAAATCCAACATAAGCTATCTTTAAACCTGCTTCTGATAATTCCTTCAATTGTTCGTCAGTCTTTTTTAATATATCCTTGGCGTGTGCGTATACTCCGCATCGCTCAAGATTAGGGAAAAGCTCGTTTGCATATTTAACTACCTCCAAAAGCTTATCCGTTGGTGTCACCATTGCATTTCCGTCTAAAAAGAATATCCTTCTAACGTTTGGTCCATAAATTTTCCTTGCTATCTCTAAATCCTTTTTAACATCTTCTATATCCCTAATAACAAATCTTTTTCGCAAATTTGACATGCAAAAATCGCATTTATACGTGCAACCCTCGGTTAATTGAATTAAGAGTGAATATGCTTCACTTGGCGGTCTGAAAACCGGCTCACAATAGTATATTCTGTCTCTTTGAGGCATTTTATATTATTTTTATTGAGATTTTTAAATTAAAGCGAATTAATCTCTCCCTTTACATATAAATCTTCTTTTTCCTCATCAGCATTTTCGGGTCGCTTTTTACATGCTTTTATATGACGTCCTAACCTTTGAAATTCTTTACCGCAATAAGGACATGGTTTCCCCTCTTTAGGAGCCCTTGGCTTAGCAGAAGTTGTTGCTGCTCTTGTTGTTTTTCTTCGTTTACGTTTCTTTTTCCTTTGTGGCAAAATATCATCAATGGATACATCTTCATCAGCAAATTCACATTCACGAATATGAGAAGCTAAATCATCAAATAATTCTCCGCAAAATGGACATTCAACCTCGGTAAATTCTTCAGCTTCTTCAATTTCATCTTTACTAGCTTTACGCTTTTCAAATTTCAATGGAATATCTTCTTCCTCTTCTTCAAATTCATCTATGCTTAAATCAATTTCTTCCTCTTCTAATGCCTCTAAGGCTATACTTAATTCTTCTGCCCTTTCTTTTATTCTTTGCTTGGCTATTTTACGACTTTCCTCATATATCTCCGTAAATGTTTTGCTTACTTGAGAATAAAGTGCACAAACCTGGCAAACATACGCTTTAACGCCTAATACTAAATCCCTCTCCGTGCAATAACATAATGGCTGGAGAGAATTACTTAATTCTCCTTTAGGCTCCAAATATTTGCAAGCGTTTTTTCTTGAATATTTAATTTTCTGTTTTCTCCTAGGGATATGCGATCACCTAAAATGAGTAATTATTAAAATATTGAAAAAAATATAATTTTTTTGGTTCTTTCGCCAATTCTTAAATATTAATTAAATGATATTAGGAATTAAAAATTATAATCTATAGAATTAAGATCTGACTCTATCTTTTTTTGATCTTTAGGGTCTTCGATGCTGGGAATCAAATCATTTATAATATCTTTTAATTCTATTATCTTCTGGGTTAATGCTTCAGCGCTACTCCAGAGTGATTTTCGATTGGGATGCGGTCGCTGTAAAGCCAAATTATAACTTTTTATCGCTTGTAAATAAAATAATGCTGATTGAAATGGTTGATTTAATCGGGTTTGATATATTATCCCTATCTTATAAAAACATCTTCCGGCACCTGCAAAATCTTCTGCTTGTTCATAAATAATTGCTGCATTTTGAATTTGTGTTAATGCTAATTTTATGTTTTCCTTATCAACTTTTTTCAATAACAAATAACCTTGTAAATAAGAGGCTTCTGCTTTATAAAATAGGTTATTGTACTCTGATGCTAAATCGAATAATTCATCTGCAAATTCCTCGGCTAAATTTTGATGTTCCGTAGAAATACATTGTTCAGCTAAATGACTTAATAATTCAAAAACTCGTTCATATTCATTTAATTCTTTATATTTCTCAATACCTTGCTTGTATTTTTCAACTCCGGTAAATGCATCTCTATTCTTAAAAGCTTGATTTCCCTCAAAAATAAGTTGTTCTGCAAGCTCTCTCAATTTATCGATCTGATCTTTCTGGTTATCCTCTCCGTAGAAAAAATCATCAACATCAAAAACGATATTTTCATTTATAGGTATTTCTTGTAGAATCTCATTTGAAGGACTTCCAATTGCTTTATTATTTACTTCATTATGAATCTGTTTAGATTCTATTTTTGCAGGATCTTGATATCTGCTTTCTAATTCTAAATCTTCGCCATAAGCAGATTGTAATGGTTTTCCCTCAGCAAATTTTGCAGAAAGCTCCGTTAAAAGATTTGCGAAGAAAAATTTATTTAATCCATCAACAACATAACTTACTTTCTCATAATTTGAATCAAAATTAGGATCATTTATATCCATATTTAAATCTTTTATACGATATATTTCAAATCCCGTATTATATTTAGTAAGAATATTATCACCTATTTTTTCCTCTTTCTTTTTACCTAAAAGTGTGTGATCATATACAAGTCCAATAAAATCAGGATTATTTTGCTGAAATCCTAATTGATTTAATAAATCAATATATGAGAAAAATAAATCCAATCCTGGATGAGAATGAAACCAGCCTACTATAAAATAACCTTTATTCTCCTCATCTAATTTTTGTTGAATCTCATCAATAAAAATGTAATGCTTTGCTTCTAATTGAACATCGGTAGCATGCCCGTATGCAAGTGCTTCAGCCCTCTCTACGTATACAAAATCATCATCAGTATATCCGATTAAAATACCGTAAATCTCTTTCCAATCCTTAGGAGGTATTGCAGGATTTGCATATCGGGATGCATAAAGAATAATTGTCTTATATGCTTCGGCTTTTATTATCACGGGTTTACCATATTTCTGTTCTTCCTTTTCTTCGGTTTTTTCCTCTTTTTGATTCAAGGAAACATCATTTTTCTCTTCAATTGAATCTTTTGGCGTTTTTTTTGTGTCTATTTCAGTTTTTTCCTTTTTTTCTATATCTTTTTTTGATTTTCTGAACATTTATATTCCTCGAAACCTATGGGTTATTTATTGTCGAAAATCAGAATCGTTTAAATTAATATAAATTCATTGATAAAAAATTTATGCGATAATTTAAGAAAATAATGAATTATTAGGAATTAATTTCTTTTAACAAAAAGTCTATCATCTCATGGTATTCTGGCGGACATCCTTTAAGCCATGGAAAATTATATTGCTCTGCAAATTTTTTAGAACAATTTCCAAAACAAAAAACCTTAATATTTCCTTTTAAATCTAAATCATCGATATTTTGATTGCTCCCAAAAATTACATATATTCGCTCATATTTTCCTTTTAATTTTTCAAGCTTTTTTCTCAATTCCGGCGTAAATTGTATTTTCCGATTCATTTGAGAATTTGCAATATAACAAGAAGTACATGTACTCTCCGTCATATATTCCCCTATATTGTCGAAATATGTGATTTTTTCAGGTCTTTTAAAGGATTTTTTGATATCCTCAATTTCGACTCCTAATATTTTGTAATCTACCTTAGGAACTGATTTAACTTCATTTATATCAAAACCCATAATCTCACAGCATACATTATCAAGAGCAATTGCATCTTTGGATGCTAATAATAAATCCATTTCGATTGTTCTAGTCATTGGATTTAAAGCAGGACCATTTCCTTCTAAACAATAAATTGCATCCATAATATTAAGGTCTGGCTTTATTATTCTATTCAATTCAAGAATATAATTATGTAAATCTTTTCGATGAAAATTTTTTTTATCTTTTATTTTTAATAATCCTTTCTGATTCTTGCAACTAAGTGTTACTAAAGTTTGATAATGCGTTTTCATCGTTGGAATATTAATATATTCGTGCGTCTTTATAAAACGCGGTAATTTCAATTTTCCGTATTTCCATTTAAATTCGTC
>CAZVTX010000078.1:0-12638 GCA_964629395.1 uncultured archaeon | reverse complement strand
GATTCAGTAAAATTAAAAATTTTTGGCGATTTTTATTGATTTTTTTACGTTCTTTTTTAGATAAGATTATATTGGGCATATTTACCTCTTTATAAATAAACAATTTTATTTTTTAATGATTCATTTAATTATTTTAAATCTCTTTCCGGATTTAAATCTATATCTTTAAATAAATTTTCAATATCATCGATTGAGATAATCCCCTCTTGCACCATTTTTCTTATTAATTTATAGCCCGCACATTCATATTCTTTTTCCCAATATTCCTGTCCTTCGGCATAGAAATTACATTTATGGCAAACGGCATTAATCAATTGCCGATTTAAGGGGCTTATATCTGCTTCAGTCCTTAAAATTTTATGTTCTTTAGTCATAATTTTCATAAAAACAAGCGTTAATTTAATCTTTCTTTTAATTTTCCATAAGCATAGCATTTATAAGGATCGACCGCAAAAATATCCTTTTTATGTTGAAAAGCTCTATATCGGCAACCGCCTCTGCATTCTTCAATATATTCGCAATTTAATTTATAACATTCAAGTTCATCGAGAGTCCATATTAAAGTATTCTGGATTTTTTGCCATGCTTTTCTAATTCCTAATTTAAAGATATTACCCGGACTCTGTTCCGAGAAAAAACCGCATTTTGTAATTTTTCCGGTTACATCAATCGCCATTAAAAAGGGACCACATGCATATTGCTGATGTTTACTTAAATCTCGCTCTGTAGATGAATATTCATCATTATCAGAATCTGATTGATTATTCCCGACAATGACACCGCTCGAATCATAGCTTTCGCCCCACCAATAATCCCGAATAATTTTGCCTCCGATATCATAAGATACACCATATTCTTTTTGAATATCTTTAGGTATATTCTCATCGAAGGTCGGAATATCTACGGCCCAGCTTTTAATAGGGCCGAGCGATTTCAAAAATTTAGATAATTCATCGAATTCTTTAATATTTTTCTTATGAACCATTGTATTTATTGATACTTCTATTTTATTATTCAATAGAATTTTGATACCTTCAATTACATCATTAAAGCAATTAGCATTCCTTAGATCATTATGGGACTCTTCTAAACCATCTACACTCACGAAAACCTCAAAATAATTTTCTTTAAGCAAGTTTAGAATTTTCTCATTATTTTTTATGAGCGTACCATTTGTTAAAAGAACTTTTTGAAGTGGGATATTCTTTAACCATTCTAAAAGTCCGATAAAATCATAATATAAGAAAGGTTCGCCGCCTGTTAAAATAAGTTTTAAGCCCTGATATTTATAGAACTTTTTAATGATGCTTTTCAACTTTTCAAGAGGGATATCCATATGCTTTTTATCCGTAATATAACAGTGTTTACAATTCAGATTGCATTTTTCGGTTATATTTATCATAAAATATTTTAAATAGGGCGGATTAAATGGATTTTTTTTTGGAAGTTTTAATCGATTTGATATCCTACCTCGTTTATATCTAATTTCTTTATCGCTAAAATGTATTACTTTTTCTTTAGTTAGAAAATTGATTACTTCTATTATCTCATCTCTTTTATTTTCCGAATATTTTTCTAAAATTTGTCTTAGTGAATTTTTTCCCGTAAATTGCATTAATAACTCATAAGCCTCATCATCAATAGAGAATTCTACATCTTTTTTTATGTCTATTACCTCAATCTCATCGTATCGCCGAAAAAGGATGTTATCCCCGATAAAAGGATATTTATCTAAATCCATAAATATTAAGAAAAGCCGAGAGCATAAAAATATTCGTTTAATATGATAAAAATAAAATTATTTTACAGAAAAAAAATTAAAGAAAAAAGAAAATAAAGATAATTTTTTAATTTAATTTAACATCCGCCACCGCATTTGCAAACACAGCCGCCTCCACATTTACAGACGCATCCACCGCCGCATTTACAAGAGGCACTAAATTTTTTGGTTTTCTTTACGACTTTCATAATTAATCATTTTTTTATTTTTGTTAAAGAAAGAATAGACCATTAAATATTTAAAATCGACGCTTTTCTAATATAGTATGAGAAAGTTATAAGATTTTATGACGATCTGGAGTCAAATATTGAATAATTATCCCTAATAAGTAATATTTTTTTAGATTTTAATAATAATTGAAATTGAAAGTTTCAATAATTTTGTAATATTTAAAATTGTATGATTCCTACAATCGAATGGACTGAAAATAATAAGGTAAGATTGATAGATCAGACATTACTCCCGCATGAGCTAAAATTTTTAGAGTTTGATGATTATCGGGATGTTGCGACTGCGATAAAAGTTATGAATATACGAGGTGCTCCGGCAATTGGTGTTGCAGCAGCAATGGGTCTGGCTTTAGCGGCAATAGAATATTCAGATCTTTCAAAAGAGGAATTTTTGTCTAAAATGAAAGATGCTGCTAAAGTTATAAGAAATACAAGACCTACAGCATCTAATTTATTTTGGGCAATTGATAGAATTTGGAAAATTATCGAAAGTTCAAATAAGGAACCAAAAAGCATAACTGAGAATGTAATTGAAGAAGCTAAGAAGATGCACCAGGAGGATATCGATGTTAATAAAAGGATCGGTAAGCATGGTGCAGAATTATTAGAAGACGGCGATACGGTATTAACCCATTGCAACGCGGGCTCATTAGCAACTGTGCAATATGGAACAGCATTAGCACCAATTAGAACTGCGATTGAAAACGGTAAAAAAATAGAGGTAATTGCCGATGAGACAAGGCCAAGATTGCAGGGTGCAAGACTCACTGCTTTTGAACTCCATTACGATAAGATCCCCGTAAAAGTAATTTCCGATACTTCCTCAGGGCTTTTAATGATGCTTAAAAAAGTGGATAAAGTTATAGTTGGAACGGACCGTGTGACTTCCGATGCAGTTTTTAATAAAATTGGAACATATCTCGTAGCTTTAGCCGCAAAGGATAATAATATTCCATTCTATGTAGCAGCGCCTACATCAACCCTTTCCCTTCATGAAACTAAAGATAATGTTATTATTGAACAACGTGATAGTAAAGAAGTTAGCCATGTTTTAGGTAAAGTACAAATTGTTCCCGATGGCGTTGAATGTTTGAATTATGCTTTCGATATTACACCTTTTAGATTAGTTACGGGTATTATTACGGAAGATGGAGTCTTTACACCAGAAGAATTATTAAAAAAATATAAAAAATAATTGATTTCAGAAATATTTAATTAAATTTTTAGTTTTAAATTAAATTCTAATAATAAAAATAATTTTTTTAAAAGATTTTAAAATCATTGAAAGATCTCTTTTTATTAATCGTTATTTTTCTTTAAAATATTCATTTAGAATATCTTTTAATTGTTTTAGATTTTTAGCTTTACTTAATTTTATACGTATTTCTGTGGAGTGTTCAAGACCTTTTGAGAACCAGATTGCATTTCTTTTTAATTCCATTAGTTTATAATCATTTTTATTATAAGATATTTCAATTCCCTCTAAAAATTCATCTATAAAAAATTCATACAATTTGCAATATTTTTCCATTAAATCCTTGTCCTTTTTAGGTTTATTTATAATTCCCTTGCTTAAAAATTCGTAAATCTCACAAAATATTCCTGGATTTCCCATAGAAGCACGTCCGATCATTAAAGCATCAACATTTGTTTTTTCTAAAAAATCTTTAGCAGATTTTCCATCAATAATATTACCGTTCCCGATTATCGGTATATTAGATATATCCTTAATTTGTTTTAAAAAATCTAAGTCTATATTTGAATCAGAAAATCTTTGCTTTACAGTTCTGGCATGAATTGTTGCAAATTCGATACCTGTTTCATTTAATAATATCTTAAAATCATTAATATTAACTCTTTTATCAAATCCAATTCTAGTCTTTAAAGATACAGGACGCGAACTATGTTTTACCGCTTTACATAATAATTTTTTAAGCATATCAATATCTTTAAGTAGATATCCCCCATATTTACCTTTTATGGCTCTTTTTGAAGGGCACCCGGCGTTAAAATCTAAAACATCAAATTTATAGCTTTCCAACATATCAATTGCTTTAATTAGAGAGAGCACATCATTTCCAACAATTTGAACTGCAATAGGTCTTTCTTGCTCTATTTTTGCAAGATCTTGATAAACAGACTTCGGATTCTGCTCTATACGCTTAATGTAAAGCATTGGAACATATACTAAACCAATCTCATGAAAATAACGGCAGAATCTCCTAAATGGAGCAGTAGTTACATTTTGCAGAGGTGCAAGAATTAAATTATTCTTAAGTTGAAGGCTCCCTAATTTCATTTATTTTTTAGTTTAGATTTTTTAATTTTTATTAAAAATTATAACCAAGATCTTTTTTTTATTTGAGATCTTAATCTAAATAAAGAAAAATTTCTCATTTTAAAAAAATTGCGAAAGGTAAATTAAAATGTCAACCGAAAATGTATTTGATTTCAAAGAAGAGCCAAAATTAATAGAATATTTAGAAAAGGAACCTATGAAATTACATAAAGGATTATTCTTTTTTCATAACAAGGCAAAATTTCGGAAAGATTTGATTCCGCTTCAATTTTTATTTAGGGATTACGTTGGCGTAGCATTACACGCTGCAGGAATTAGAGATAGTTATATAAGGGATTCATTTTCAGAAGAATATCTTTTGGTCATTCTTACCGAACATGAAACAATAAAATCTACGGATAAAATTGTAGAAGAACGCCAAAATGTACAAATTGATAAGGGTTGCTATTATATAGAAGGAAATACGAATTATATAATTTTAATGACAAAGGATATGGAAGGCTTACATAATGGATTGAAAACATTTGAGACAATTTTAGAACAAACATTTAATAACTATTTTGAAACAAAAAATTTCGATGATTATGTAAAAGTTCCTTGCTTTAAGTTATATCATTGTGCGCCATTATGAGATAAATTTTCGGATATTTCTGGTTTTAGGGTTTTTAAATCAATTATTCCTTCAATTATAAGGATTATTATTGTTATATTTTTAATAGTCTTCAAGGAAAATTCTCTAAATTTATTCGATTTTGGAATTAAAATAAATTGCTTGAGCAACTAATTCAGTTACAGTCTCACATATAGGTTTCAATTCATTTTTTTTAATCATTTCAGTTGTATCATATTCATCTAAGAGATAATATGGGCAACCGATCCATGAAATCACAGGAACTCCTGCTTCAATAACATAACCTGCTGCATCTGAAGTTGGAGCGGGGGATAATAATTCATAAGGAAGCGGAATTGTTAATTTTGCGGGTTTTTTCTTAAGCGCATTTGTAATTATTGCTATAGTTAAAGGTTCTGCTGATGTAAACATCACTGTTAATGCAAGATTTTTGGTTTTAGTATATTGTTTATTTTTTTCAACAACTTCAATTCCGCCAAGATGCTCAAGCGTTATCAATAATTTTACTTTTTTCATTATTTCGGGATGATTTCTTGCAAACATATGAGCACCAAGAGATCCATAAAAATGTCCCGCACTTATAACAAAAAGCAGCGTCTTTTTTCTTAGCTCAAGCGGGATTTGGCTCCAGATTTTAATCTGGGCTAAAACTTGAGCTACACCTGATGCATCTTCAACGGCTCCTTTAAAAGGAGAGTCATGATGAGATGTTATCATAATAATCTCATCAGATTTACCAGGTAAAATCCCCCAAATATTATGCATGACAGAGGGGCGCTTTTTACCTTCCAATATAATTCTTGCATTTACATTTTTTTTAGCATATTCCTTTAATTTTATACCGTCGTATTTTCCGATCCAGAGCGCAGGTATTGGTTTCATAATTCCGTCATAAGGACCATAATGAGAATTTGAATTTGAAGGTTGATCTTTAAGAATAAGTAATACCGCTTTAGCACCTCTTTTATATGATTGCCAATAAACATCATTTTTAGGGGCGTTTTTTGATGCTGTTCCGCCGATAAAATTTTTCCTAACAAAATTTAGATATTGTCCCGATTTAATATTTAATTTATTCTCCGGATCTGAGATATATAATGCTATACCTAATATTTTTAAAATTTTAAGAAGAATTCCGACGGGCATATAGGGGAAAGGGACTTCTGCGACAACAATTTTATCTCTCACATCAACTTTTTTAAAATTTTTAGATTTTCCCTTACCTACAAAAACTAATGGTGCTTCTATACTATTATTTTCTGTAAACCTTGTATTCACGACATAAAAAGAGGGAATTTCAGAATTATTGACTTTTAAAGACCAATTTTCGGCGCTCCACTCGATTATAGGAATAGAATCTTTATTAATTTCTTTTAAACCTAATTCTTTTAATTTATTTTCGATCCATTGTTCTCCTCTATGTCCTTCGGGAGTTCCGGGCCTTCTATGAGGTGTTGCACATAATTCAGAAATCCAGGAGAAGATTTCCGATGAATTTGGAATTTTAAATTTAGGTTTAGGATAAAATGAAAAATTAAGAAAACTTCTTGCGACAATCTTGGAGTGCCAAATTTTAAAAATACTTTTAATAAATCTAAAAATAATATGAAAAGGATCTAATTGAGCAATAGTTTCTAAGCGTTTAACGATGACGGGCTTTTGATTATTGTCCGACATATTTCCATAATGGTTGTTTTTTCAAAAGATATGCTTTTTCCGCATATTCTTCGATCATTCTATGGGTATTAAAGAAAGCGGCTAAGGAGATTGCGTTTTTCTGACGCCAAATCCATTCGTCATGGCTTGCCCAAGTTGGAATAATTTCATTTTCTAAAATTTCATATAATGCATTAGAATCAATATCCCAATCATTAGATACACCAGGATCATTAGGGTTAGAATCATCCGGCCCGATAGCCCATCCTGCAAGAGGATTCATTTTATAGCCTTCTAGCCACCATCCATCTTGAACAGAAAAATTTAAAACACCATTTAGAGCAGCTTTCATTCCCGATGTTCCGCTTGCTTCTCTATATCTTTCAGGAGTATTTAACCATACATCCACTCCCGAGACAAGCATATGAGCAAGATCCATATTATAATTTTCCATTAGAACTACTTTCACACCGTAATTTTCATAAAGATATTCTCCTGCTTCATATACCCTTTTTATATAATCTTTTCCTGCCTGATCTCTTGGATGGGCTTTTCCTGCGAATATGAATTGAACGCGTTCTTTACAGATTTTGCCCAATCTATCAATATCATGGAATAAGAGTATTGCTCTCTTGTAAGTAGCAAATCTTCTTGCAAAACCAATTGTAATCATTTCCTCATCTAAAAGATTCCAGCTATGTCCCTTTTGATAGCTTATTAAATTAAATTTATTTTCTATATGGGCATCAAATATATCCAAATCATCCAATTCAATTGCATTATTAAGGACTGTAGGATTTGCCTTCCAATTCGGCCATTTCTTATCAAATATTTTTCTAAATGGCTTTGAAACCCAAAATGGTAAATGAACACCATTAGTAATATGATCAATCTCAATTCCCGGAAACATCTTTCTTGAAATTTCTCCGTGTTTTTTTGAGACACCATTTCTATACCGTGATAATTTCATACCTAAAAATGTCATATTAAGTTCTCCATTATCATCTCCAAGCTTTCTAATTTCAGGCGGAAATCTGTCAATAAAAACCTTTTCTACTAATCCTTGTTCGAATCTGTCATGCCCGGCAGGCACAGGTGTATGTGTGGTAAAAACAATTTTCTGTTTTACCTTTTCTAAATCGCCTAATTGATTATATAATTCTATACATGCAAAGGCACCATGACCTTCATTTAAATGATAAACTTCGAGATTATTATATCCCAGTGATTTAAGCAATTTAACGCCTCCAATCCCTAGTATCATTTCTTGGACGATTCTATTCCATCTTGATGTAGAATCATATAGCGAACCCGTCATTCTTTTCATCCAAGGTTCATTTCCTTCTACATCAGTAGTAAGCAGATAAATAGGTAATACATGACCCGATTGTCCGATAACCTTATATAACCATGCTGATACTAATACATCCTTATCTTCAATTTTGATTGTTATCGGCTTTTCTACCTTATCAAATTCGTAATAGAAATTCCATGCTATCTCTTTTTCTTTTTGTTCACCAAATTCATTGAAAAATTGATAAAAATAACCAGCACTATAGCATAAACATACACCTACCATTGGGAGCTCTAAGTCTGCCGCAGATCGAATAGTATCTCCTGAAAGCACCCCCAAGCCTCCGCTATATGTAGGGATATTGGATTCTAAAGCAATTTCCATTGAAATATATGCGACTTTAGTCTCTTCTTTAAAATTTTGGTCGATTTCCATTTTTAATCTCTTCTATTATGTTTTATTTTTCTTAATATAATTCTATAAATTATATTGATAATCAAATAAATTTAAAGGCTTACAAAAGCAAAAAATTGGTAAAAAAAAAATTAGTTTATTCTAATTTGAAAGGACTGCCCCTTTCTTTTAAAATCACAGTTTCTATGTTTGGGTCTTTTTTAGCAAGAATCTCTTTAAAAGTGGTGAGATCCTTGCCCCAATTATGCATAGGAATAACGTATTTAGGTTTAATATCAACGGCAGCATCGGTTGATTCGTCAAAATCCATAGTATAAGTGCCTCCACATGGTAATAAAGCTACGGTAATATTTTCGGAGGCTAAATCCTTCATTTCCGGAATTCTTTCTGTATCGCCGGCATGGTATACGCTAAAATCTCCATATTTAATAATAACACCTGCCCAATTATTTCCTTTAGGATGAGTCCCTTTTCTTATTGTATAAGCCGGAACTAAGGTTATCTTAACACTGCCGATTTCTTCTGTTTTTCCGAGATCTAAGCCCTTTCCGTTAAATTTCTTGAGTTCCTTATTAATACTTGAGGGACCTAAAACAATAGCTCCATCTTGATATACCTTCTTAATATCTTTAGCAGAGAAATGATCAAAATGTCCATGAGTAGAGATAATAATATTTCCTTTTTCATCATCGCTTTTTAATTCATAAGGATCAATATAAATTACGGTGCCATCGTCTAATTTTATTTTAAATGCCGCATGGTTTAACCAGTATATTTCCATCCAAGTCATAATAAAATTTCACCTAAATTTTAATTTAAATTGATTTAATTAATATTAAAATTAGCTTCTATTTATTTCTATTATCAATTAGATTTTAGAAAAAATTAAAATTTATTCTTTATCCTCAAAATTCCATTCAGGATTGGCGAGATTTATCTTATCTTTTATGCCATAAATATCCCATTTTCCGAGATCTAACTCTTTTAATCTCTCTTCAAACTGTTTGTTAACAAATTCCGGGATAGTTGTCATTAAACTTCTTATAGGAATATAATTTATAGCTAAAGGTGGTGTAATTCCCGTAAAATTAGGCATATTTGAAGGTAAAATATCTTTTTGAGATTTTATAAGATGTAAATAAGGATGTTGTGGCTTTAATTCATTTTTATACAAATCCTTTAACTTTAATAATCTATCTGGCACACTATTAGCAATAATTCTACAAGTAGGGCAAGAAATTTCATCAAGTCCGTGGATACAAGGCATAATTTATCAAAAAAATTAATTATGATTGATTTTTTAAAATTAATTTTATCTTAAAATCTTTGTTATTATTAATTATGAATATATTCTTAAAAGAAATTTTTTCTCAACCAGAAGCTCTAAAAGAAACATATCATCATGCGATAAAGGAACAAATAGAATCTTTTAGAGAGATAAGAGACTTATTTTGTAATAATAGTTTTACTAAAGTAATATTCACGGGAATGGGCTCCAGTTTATTTAGTGCTTTCATTCCTTATTATATATTAAATAAAAACGGAATAAATGCTGAGATGCGAGAAGCAGGTGAATTTCTGTTATATTCATTTCCCGAAAAGGAACCCAATTATTTTAATCAAAGTTTAATTATCTTAATTTCTCAATCAGGGGAATCAGGAGAAGTTATTGAACTTCTTAAAAAATTAAAAGCACGTAAAAATCGGCCTATTTTAATAGGAATTACTAATTATAAAGACAGCTCATTAGCTAAAGGAGTAGATATCCCTTTATTTCTAAGAGCAGGAGAAGAATTGAGCGTAACATCCAAAAGTTATATTTGCAGTATTTTAATTTTATATATTTTAACTCAATTTATTCTAACTGGTAAACTTAGCAATAAAGATAAGTTAGAAATTGAGGATCTTATTAAAAAAGTGGCAGATTTTCTTAGAGAAAAAGAAAAAATAAATATTTTCTTCAATAATCTGGTATCATTTTATGGTTATGATTTTAATAATATAGAGATACTTGCGAGAGGGGCATCTTTGGCTACAGCATTTCAAGCAGCTCTCAATTTCAAAGAGATAGTTAAAGATTATTCAGAAGCAAATCCGCTTTCCACTTTTCGACATGGAGGTATAGAATGCCTTAAAAAAGATTCGAGACTAATTCTTATATCATCGGACGACATTAATTTTAAATTGAATGTGAATTTTATTAAAAAAATGATTAAGGATTGGAATTTCGGGAGAATTTTACATATTTCAAATCGTAGTTTTGATATTGAAGATAAATTGATAAATACACATCCGAAAATAATTTCTTTTAATCATAATATTTTAAATCCTTATTTGACACCCATTATGGAAATTATTATACTTCAATTGTTTTTTTATACAATTGCCAAGAAAAGAGGTTTAAACCCGGGAGAATTTCTCTATTCAGAGAAAATAACTAAAGAAATATGAGAGGTTTGAAGTACATGCTAAGAGGTATAATTTTATCAGGAGGTTGGGGCACAAGGTTAAGACCCCTTACATGCGTTAGACCGAAGACCTTGATTCCTGTCGTTAATAAACCCGTAATCGAGCGGCAAATATTACATCTTAAAACGGCGGGTGTTAAAGAAGTAGTTTTAGCCGTAAGCGTTATGGCTGATGATTTGAAAAAGTATTTTGGGGATGGAGAAAGATTAGGAATAAAAATTATTTACACCGAAGAGAAGCACCCTTTAGGCACAGCAGGAGCAATAAAACTTGCCGAAGAATATCTTAAAGATGATGATTTTTTTATGCTTAATGGAGATGTAATTTTTAATTTTGACTTTAATGAAATCGTTGCAGCACACAAAAAATTTGGCGGCACGGGAGTAATTGCGAGTAAAATTGTTGATGACCCTTCCAGATATGGTGTTTTAATAACGGAAGAAAAAACTAATCGTATAATAAAATTTCTTGAAAAAGATGAATATAAGCTGCCAAAAGATGGACCTGTTCCTATGCCGATAAATGCAGGGATTTATCTTTTAAAGCCCGAGATTTTTTCATATATTGAACCAAATAAAAGAGTATCAATTGAAAAAGAAGTTTTTCCCAAAATTGCCGAGGAAGGAAAATTATTTCATTATCCCATAAAGGGGATTTGGAAAGATATGGGAAAACCTGAAGAGCTCCTTGATGCCAATTTTATGCTTTTGAGAGATTTAATTGAAAAATTGCCTGATACAAAAAATCTTATTGACCCTACTTTTAAAATAGAGGAGAATGTCAAAATAAACGCACCCGTGGCAATTGGGGCAAATACAATAATAAAATCAAATTCTACAATTGGACCTAATGTAGTAATAGGAAATAATGTTTATATTGGCGAAAATACGATTATAAAAGATTCTCTCATATATGACGATGTTTATATTGAAAATAATGTACTCATAGATAAGGCAATAATCTCCGATAACTGTTATATAAACAGTTCCGTAGAATTAAGAGGAAAAAATCAATCTTTAGTGATATTATCATCGTGTGTAGAAGTACTGGAAGGAAAAAAGATAAAAGTATCTACAGACAAACACTTTACGGTATGCCATCATGAAGTTGTAAAGTAAGATTTCTATTAATTTTTTTCAACTTTTTTATTTCTTAAATGTTCTGCAATTAATTCTAAATAAGATTTTCTAATAGAGCGTTCTTTTTCTATTCCGAACTGTTCTAAAAATTTAAAAAGGAGCTGGCGGATTTTCTCTAAATCATTATCTGATTCAGCGATATATTCAACTTCTATAAAATATTCATCCAATATAGGGATATAATCTATTAAGGCTTCAATTTTATATCCGTTAAAATCAAATTCATATAATTCCCGCTGTTTTTTAACGGTAAAAATTTCCCGAAAGCCGAGTATTTTTAAAATTTTCTTTAGAATATTGCCATCATCAACTTTAACCTCTAACTCATTTCTGGTTTTAGTTTCTTTATCTATTTTGCTCCCTTTATAAGTAAAGTAATATTTCGTAGAATGAGGAAAACTTTTATTATTTTTATTATAACTTTCAGATTTTCTCACTCTTAAGGCTTCATCGGTTCGGGCAAGATTTCTCAGACCTCGTGGCATATTAAAATAAGTATCTTCGTGAATTAGAGATAATTTATATTTTCCGTTAAATTCTAAAAATTTTTTCTCTATATTTTCGGGATCTTCAATTTTTACCTTAATTTCTACCTCAATCATTAAAAATCAAAAAATTAAATTCAATTAATTAAGTTATTGAGTAATAAAATCTTTATTAGTTTATTTTATTTATTTTAATAGAATCAAGTAAAATTTAGAGGCTAAAAAGAATTTCCGAAATAAA
>CAZVTX010000077.1:0-12680 GCA_964629395.1 uncultured archaeon | reverse complement strand
CCGATCTCAACAACTTTAGCGATTTTTTGAGCTGTAGGATGACCTTCTCCATGTTTATTTTTAATATCATCTTGGATTGCTTCCAGCGACCTTTTTAATCCTTTTATTAATTTATTCAATGCATCTTCTTTTTTATACTTCTTTCCTTTTATATAAATTCCCTTCTCATATGCATATTCAAGGAATTTTGTTAAACTCTTAAATTTTTCAACTTTCTTATAGCCATTCCAATCATCATCTTTAAAATTGGTTAAAATTTGTTGCGCAGACTTTCCTTTATTTACAGTGAAAGCATAAATGTAGGGCTCTTTTTTATCGTCCTTATAAACTGCCTCATAGATATGATCGCCAAGTTCTTTCTCTTGTCCTATAAGAATTCTAAAATTTATCTGATTTGTCTTTCCTATAAGTCCCTTTGAGAATTTTGCTAAAGCAACTTTACCTTTCTTAGCTTTTTTCTCATCTTCATAAACGGTATCACTGCGTTTTTCGTCAAAAAAGTCATTTAAAGCATCCCAACCATTCTTGAATACCTTTTTAGCTTTTTTAATCTCTTCTTTCAAAATATTTCACTTTTTTTATTTATTTTATGAATTAAGAATTATATTTCTAAAAGAATATTTATATTTATTCTTTAAGGAACGCCGGTAGATACATATGTAGGAATAAATAGAGGTTTCTTAAATTTTGGTATCTCTAAGCCTTCCTTCATAATTTTTATCATAACAGCACCTCCTTTAAATTTAATAAACCCCAGAGACTTTAAGGCTCTATGAAAATTTATATAACTTGAATCAACCATAAAATACATACCTCCTATTTTTCTCATCGCAGCGGCTTTCAATATTTTGTCTATTAAATAAATATATCCAAAATGGAGGTCTCTTTCATTTTTAAATATTTTCTCATCTAAAAACCATTCATGGATCACCGCTAATCTCACTTTTATCCCAAATTTGAAAGAATACATATTTTGATGAGAAATAGCAGCTCCTCCAATAACTTTTTTGCCTTTTTTAATAAAAATATATGTTGGCTTATATCTTTCTACAGGTACTTTGATTCTCGCCCATAAAAATTTTTCCTTGCTATATTTAGGAAATCCTTCATAATATTTAGGAGCTATATTATTTATAGCTTTAAGATATTCTGAATGTTTTCTATTATATTGAATTTCATAAGAAAAATCACTAAAAAAAGGATTTAACCTGACTCTAATTCTATTTAAAATGCGCGGGACTACAAAAAGCGAGAAAACAATCGGAAAAAATGCGAGCATGATAGGAATATCTTTAATCAATTTAGGAATATAAGGAAAATTAAAAAATATAAATTGTCTGTCAACATCTTTATATCCCATTTTTAAATACATTCTTTTTCTTGGAAAACCGTTATAATCTGCCGTTAATATAGAAAAATCGCAACTCTTTCTTTTCATATATTCTATTGCCATATTCATAAGTTTTTTTGCAATTCCTCGCCCTGTATAGTCAGGGTCACAGGAAACATCATTAATATCACCTACTAAATATTTTTTTCCTCCCAATGGTATCTTTTCAATGAGATTAGCATAAACGGCTCCTACAATCCTTCCATTATCCGTATCCTCGGCAATTTGACATTGTTCTGGCTCAAAATTAGGCGATTGAGCATATCTCCATAGCCATGTTTTCGGAGTCCTAATAAAACTTGCACCATTCATCTGAAATGCCCGAACAAATAGCTCGGCCAATTGACTTTCGTCTCCGGGTTTATAATGTCTATAAATTATATTTACCATATGTAAATCAATAATTCTAATTTAATTTGAAAAAGAAAGGGAATTATTAAAAAAAATTCATTCTTAAATATTAATATTGTTTAGAATCTAGTATAGATTATATTATAATTCTTCTTTGATCTACTATGAGTGAAGAAAAAATAAATCAAATTTTAGAGAATCTTAAAGCGATTAAAGGTGTGCATGGGGCAGCAATTATTGAGAAATTTGGTCTGATAAAAGGTAGTGCACTTCCGGGTTGGGTTGATCCCGAAGCCGTTGCAGCGATGGTTACGCTTATTCTTAAAGCAAGTCAAAGAGCAACCAAAGAGTTGGAACAAGGGCAATTTAATAATGCAATTATTGAATCGGCAAAGGGAAAAATCCTATTTACCGATATTGCCGGAAATATTTTAACATTAATCACGACGCCCGAAGCGAAAATGGGCATTATTACCCTAAAATTAAGAAAAGCAAGCGAAGAATTAGAAAAGCTGCTTTAAAATTATTTTATTTTTTTATATCTAATTGATATCTTTTCAGATTAAAGAATTAAATTCAAATAAGTAATATTAAAAACATTTTAGTTATTTTCAAGAAGTTTTTGCATAATTTCTCTTGTAATTACAGGATCTGCTTGTCCTTTCGTTTTTGCCATCACTTTCCCGATTAAAGCTTCAAATGCTCTCGGATTTTTTTTAAGATCTTCTACAATTTTTGGATTTTCTGTTATTGCTTCTTTACATAATTTTTGAATTAAATTTCTGTCCGAAATCCTCTTTTTGCCTCTTTTCTTTATTATACTTTTAATAGATTCTCCTCTCATCATATCCGGAATTATTGATTTTGCGATTTTTGTGGTTATTTCTCCTTTTTTGATGGAATTAATTAAATCAACTATATGTTTTGGTGTAAGCTTTGTTTCACTTATCTTTTTATTATTATCATTTAACCATCCTACTATATCGTTCATAAGCCAATTACAATATAATTTATATTCTTGTTGACCAAAAGAATTATCTAATTTTATGCCTTTCTCATAAAAATCGGCAATTTCCTTTTCTAAAACCAAATTTTCTGAGTCGAATTCGGAGAGCCCATATTCCTTTCGTAAACGCTCAGCTCTTTCTTGAGGCATTTCGGGAAGAGCTTCTTTAATTCGTTTAATATAATCATCTTCAAGTTCAATAGGTACTAAATCTTGTTCGGGAAAATATCTATAATCCTTTTCAAATTCTTTTGTTCTTAATGGGATTGTGACTCGCCCATCCCAATGTCGGGTCTCTTGTGCTAATACTTTTCCGCGCTTTATTGCGTTTTTCTGACGTGTTATTTCATATCTAAGGGCGCTCTCTACTTCTTTAAAACTATTAATATTTTTAACTTCTGACCTTGCATGTCCTTTAATTGAAATATTCGCATCAATCCTACAAGAACCCTCAAGATCTAAATCAGAAATCCCCGTATAATGAACAATTAATTTTAACTGATTTAAAAATTCACGTGCTTCTTCTGGAGATTCAATTACGGGCTCGGTAACAATTTCTATAAGTGCTATACCTGAACGATTATAATCAACTAAGGTATAAGGAGATGTTCTAATACTCCCGAGATGTACCAATCTTGCGGGATCTTCTTCCATATGAATTCGGTTAAGTATTATTCTTTTCTTTTTACCGTTTATTTTAATATCGATATATCCGCCATCTGCAAAAGCTTTACCGCCCGCCTTATTATATTGGCTAATTTGAAAGTTTTTGGGTAAATCGGGATAAAAATAATTTTTTCTGAAGAAATAAGTATATTTATTTATTTTACAATTTAATGCTAAAGCAAGTCGGGTTGCAAATTCAATTGCCCGTTCATTAACTACGGGTAAAGAACCGGGAAAACCCATTCATATTGGGCAAACTAATGTATTTGGAGGTTTTCCTCTATAATCACCGCTGCAGCTGCAGAAAAGTTTTGTTTGTAACTTATTTAATTGAATGTGGATTTCCAATCCAATAATAACATTCTCTAAATCGCCGCTCATTATTAATTACCTCCATTATTTAATATAGGGTATTTTCGATAAATATTAAGTTCCTGCTCTAAAAGATATCCGATATTTAATATCGTTTTCTCATCAAAATAATTGCCGATTATTTGAAATCCAATTGGGAGATTTTTATTATCAAACCCGCAAGGAATTGATAACGCGGGTAACCCCGCTAAATTAACGGGACATGTTAAAATGTCCATCAAGTACATTTGTAATGGATTATCAATCAATTCTCCTATCTTAAATGCCGTTGTAGGCATCGTAGGACCTATTATAGCATCTGCTTCTTTAAAAACAGATTGGAAATCATTTTTAATTAGATTTCTTACTTTAAGTGCCTTCATGTAAAACATATCATAATAACCTGCTGAAAGTGCATAGGTTCCAAGTATAATTCGTCTTCGTACTTCCGGACCAAATTTTTCGCCTCTTGTTCTGCTAAATACTTCAAACACATCACCTTCTAAATTATCGCTCATTTTACCGTATCGCAAACCATCATAACGCTCTAAATTTGAGCTTGCTTCACTCATGGCGATTAAATAATAAGTAGGAATTGTGTATTCAAGATGAGGTAAAGAAACTTCAATAATTTTTGCTCCTAAATCTTTTAATATTTCAATACTATCCATTACTTTTTGCTCTACAACCGATTCAACACCTTCTCCAAAAAATTCTTTAGGAATAGCAAGTGTTTTATCCTTAATTGGTTTATCAAGTTCTTTAGAATATTCATCTACGGGTAAATCTACGGTGGTGGAATCATAGGAATCTTTACCTGCCATTATTTCCATTAATATTGCTGCATCTTTAACACAGCGGGTAATTGGCCCTATTTGTTCAAGAGAATTAGCATAGGAAATTAGGCCATACCGAGAATTCCTACCGTAAGTTGGCTTTATTCCAACCACACCGCAATAAGCTGCTGGACACCTAATACTACCTCCTGTGTCACTGCCTAATGCAAAAACCGTTTGCCTTGCAGCGACAGCCGTTCCAGATCCTCCACTAGACCCTCCGGGTACCCTTTTTAAATCCCATGGATTATAAGATGGACCATAACAGCTATTTTCGGTCGATGTTCCCATAGCAAACTCATCCATATTTGTTCGGCCTATACAAATTGCATTTTCTTTATTAACAAGCTTTTCTACAACGGAAGCATTATACGGTGGAAGGTATCCTTCAAGTATTTTAGAACAACATGTCGTAGGACTGTCTTTAACACAAATACAATCTTTAATCGCTATAGGGAGCCCGTATAATCTACCGATGGATTTCCCATTTTTCAAGGCATGATCTAATTGTTCTGCCTTTTTAATTGCTAAATCTTCTGATAAATGGACAAATGAATGAATTAATTTTTCGGTTTTTTTAATTCTTTCAAAGGTTTGCTCTATTATCTCTTTAATTGTAAGCTCTTTATTTTTTACCAATTCTATTAATTCATACCCCATTAATTCCAAAATTTTCATTTAAAAACTCGAACTCTGCTTTTTTTTTATTCGATAAAGACTAATATTTGATTTCTAAAAAATTCATCTTTAAATAAATAAAAACAAGTTTTTTTCAACTCTAATTAATTATTTTTCAATTCTTTTCTCTTTTTAAGTAAATATTTTGAAAAAATATTCATATACAGACATTCTTCAGCAGGCATATCAGGAGTACTCTTTGGATTATCTGTAAATTGAACATTAGCACCTCTTATTATTACAACCGGAGTTTGCTGATTTCCTTCGTTTAAAAGAAATTGTGCCGCACTCGCCAGATCATCGGCTATTGCCCTCATAGTTATTGCTAAAGGCCTGCCAAATAAATCTGGTTGACCCCGCATATCTTCAATTGGTTCAAATCCCGCTGATGCAATTGCAAGCCCTATTGTACCTTTTCTTAATGGTTGAACTCTTGAATCTGCAATAATAACTCCCAATTTATCCAAATGGTATGTTTCTTTGAATATTCGCCAAAAATCCCATACAATTTTTTCGATATTTTTAGGTAGCAATACCACATTACCATTACCTGCGTTTGATTGATCTATTCCCGCATTTGCTATCAAAAAATTTCCTACTTTAGCAAGTATAACATGTGTCATACCTCCTAAAATCATATGAGCTTCTCTTAAAATCAGCTCAACTAATCTTTCGTCCATATCATATTTTCTTGAAAGTTTTTTAGCTTTATCCGAAATTTTTTCTATTTTTGAAAGATTTACGATGCGTCCTTGGGAGGTTGCTACAATTTTTTCAGAAATAACTATGATATCACCATTTTGTAGGGTTATATCGTTTGACCTTAAAGTATCTATAATTATTTCCGGAAGATGTACTTTTTTATCAATTATAGGTAATTTAACGGAAAATAGATGCATGTTAAGAAAATTAGTTTACGATTTTAGAAAAATTTTTCTAAATTTCTAAACTAGAATAAAGAAAATTAATGAAATATTTAAGTTGATCGTTTTGATATATGCAAAATTATATGATTTTTTTGAAATTGGGGATAACCATCCGACTGTAATTATGGGCGTTTTAAATATAAGTCCTGAATCGTTCTATAAAGGGTCTGTTTATAATAATCCTGAAAAACTAAAAATTGCCGCCTTAAATATGATTAAAAATGGTGCTACAATGCTGGATTTAGGTGCCAGATCAACAGCACCATGGTCTGAAAAAATAACTATTGAAGAAGAGGTCAGCAGAATGGTCCCTGCGATGGAAATTTTATGCAAAATTATACCTGATAATATTTTAATTTCAATAGATACGCAGTATAAAGTTGTTGCAGAAAAAACGTATGATATTGCCTTGAAATATAATAAAAAAATAATAATTAATGATGTCAGCTGTTTGAAAACGGATAAAAAACTTATGGACTTTATTATTGAAAAAGAACTGCCGGTTATCTTAATGGCTTCCAAAAAAATACCGGGAGATCTATTAACTATTGAAGATATCATAAAAGAATTTAGAAATACAATAAATATTTTAACAACAAAAGGTTATGATAAAAATCTAATTATTTTAGATCCCGGAATAGGGAGATGGGTTGAACAAAAGACACCGAATTATGATTTGGCAATAATTGCCAATCTTAATAAATTACGTATATTAAAAAAACCAATTTTAATTGCTTTATCTAGAAAATCTTTTATAGGAGCAATATTAAATATTGCAGATCCTGAAAAAAGATATAATGGAACATTATCCTCTACGGCAATAGCGGTATTTAATGGGGCTCATTTAGTTAGAACTCACGATGTAAATATACAAGTTGCGGAAATTATTAAAATGGCAGAAGAGATTCGTAAATTTAAGGAATAAATTTATCTTTTTTTGATTATATTTACTTTAAATTTGTCTATGATGAGAGTGAATTCTTAAAAACTAGTAGTGCTCTTTTAATTTTAGAGGATATCAATAGATTAATATCGGAAGAAAATATTATTATTTTACGATTTTCCAATTCTAATTCTCAGAAATTTAATGAAACATTAATATACTAGGAAAAATATTATAATATTGTATAAGTAGATATTTACTTAAAAATGAAAGATTGTTCTCTCTAAATTAAACATTTTAAATAGATCTTTTATGCCTTCCAATAATAATAATAGCAATTCTAATTATGATGCCGAAGATATTCAGGTTTTAAAAGGCTTGGAAGGCGTCCGAAGGCGTCCCGCCATGTATATCGGTGATACGGGCAAAAAAGGATTGCATCATTTAATTTTTGAGGTTTTAGATAATAGTGTTGACGAAGCGATAGCGGGATATGCTAATTATATTAAAGTTCAATTTAATAAGGATAAATCTGTATCTATTATCGATAATGGACGCGGTATTCCAATCGATAATCATCCTGAATATAATAAACCTGCAGTAGAAGTTATAATGGAATATTTACATTCGGGCGGTAAATTCGACAATAAAGCCTATAAAATTTCAGGGGGACTACACGGAGTCGGCCTCTCAGTTGTTAATGCTCTGACCGAATGGTTAATCGTTGAAGTTTATAGAGATGGCGTCCATTACTGGCAAAGATTTTCAAAAGGTAAGAAAGTTTCCGAACCTAAGATAACAAAAAATGATAAGAATATAACGGGAACAACAATAACTTTTTATCCCGATAAGGAGATCTTTAATTTTGATGAAAGTACCGAAATATTTGATTACTCCGTAATTGCTGCAAGAATGAGAGAACTTGCATTCTTAACACCGCAAGCAAAATTCGAGATTTATGATGAGATTAATGATGATGGCGAAGAGTTCCACTATAAAGGCGGAATCAAAGATTTTATAAAATATTTAAATAAAGATAAAAACCCGCTTCATGAAGATATTATTAATTTTTCGGGAGTTGTAAAGACAGAAGAGGGTGATATTAGTGTTGAAATTGCAATGCAATACAATCAAGGGTATCAAACAAATATTTTAACTTATGCAAATACAATAAATACAATAGAAGGAGGTACACATCTTACGGGCTTTAAATCTGCTCTTACAAGGACATTAAATGCTTATATTGAAAATAATATGCAAAAAAAATATAAAGACGTTGTTCTCAGCGGAACCGATACAAGGGAAGGACTTTCTGCGGTTATTTCGGTTAAATTACCCGATCCGCAATTTGAAAGTCAAACAAAAATAAAATTAGGGAATGCCGAGGTTCGTCAAGCCGTAAGCCAAATTCTTTCTGAAAATCTAAAGATTTATTTAGAAGAGAATCCGGAAGTTGCACAGAAGATCATTTTAAAATCTATTAGCGCATTAAAAGCCCGTGAAGCTGCTCAAAAGGCAAAAAATTTGATTCGACGAAAATCATTTTTAGATAGTGCCAGAATGCCGGGAAAATTGGCAGATTGTTCATCTAATAATCCTGATGAGTGTGAGCTCTTCATAGTAGAGGGTGATTCTGCGGGAGGTTCTGCGAAACAAGGTCGAAATAGAAATTATCAGGCAATATTACCTTTAAGAGGCAAAATACTAAATGTAGAAAAAGCAAGAATGGATAAAATTTTACAAAATAAAGAAATCCAGGCTATTATAAAAGCAATAGGGGTAGGTATAGAGGGATTTGGAGATGAAGATTTTAATTTAGAAAATATCAGATATAAAAAAATTATTTTAATGTCTGATGCAGATGTAGATGGATTTCATATCAACACATTATTGCTCACCTTTTTCTTTAGATATTTAAGACCCATAATTGATGAGGGTTATTTATACCTGGCAGTTCCGCCATTATATAAAATCAGTTATAAAAAATCGAAATTTTATGTTTATTCTGATAAAGAACGGGATGAAAAGATTAAAGAATTGATTGAAAAATATAAATTAAAAAATTCTGATTCTATTAAAGTCCAAAGATATAAAGGACTTGGTGAAATGAATCCGGAAGAATTATACGATACGACCATGAATAAGAATACCAGAAAATTGAAGAAGGTCGTTTATGAAGATTATCTTGAGCATGACCAAATTTTTACACAATTAATGGGCAAGGAGGTAAAAGCCCGTAAAAAATTTATTGTTCAACATTATAACGAGGTAAATACACTCGATATTTAATTATTTAATTTAATTTCACATAAAAAGGTCGATTGAATGGTTTCTGAAAATATAGAAGAGATTATTTTAAAAGATGAGATGAGGAATAGCTATATCGATTATGCAATGTCCGTTGTGGTGGGAAGAGCCATACCAGATGTCAGAGATGGCTTAAAGCCCGTCCATAGACGTATAATTTATGCTATGGCTAATAATAACTGGTATCATAACAATCCGCACGTTAAATGCGCTAAAATAGTCGGAGAGACTTTAGGAAATTATCACCCGCATGGTGATATGGCGGTTTATAATGCATTAGTTAGAATGGGGCAAGATTTCTCTCTAAGATATCCCCTTATTGACCCACAAGGTAATTTCGGTTCGATTGATGGTGATCCCCCAGCAGCTTACCGTTATACGGAGGCTAGACTTGCGGAAATTTCAAATGAATTAATTGAAGACATTAATAAAAATACAGTGGATTTTCAGCCAAATTTTGATGATACAACCCAAGAACCAAGATATTTACCTGCAAAATTACCGAATCTACTTATTAATGGAACAAAAGGAATTGCAGTTGGAATGGCAACCTCTATGGCTCCACATAATTTAAAAGAAATCTGTTCCGGAATAATAGAGACGATTGATAATCCTGATGTTTCAATTGAAGAACTTATGGAAATTATTAAAGGACCTGATTTCCCTACGGGAGGGATTATTACTAATACTGCAGGAATTTATAATGCTTATTCTACAGGACATGGAAATATTGTAATAATGGGAAAAATTCAAGAGGAAAATGTTGGGAAAAATCAAAGATTAATTATTACTGAAATACCTTATCTTGTAAATAAATCTGATCTCCTTGAACAAATTGGTAGATTGATAAGAGAAGGAATTCTAAAGGATGTTAAAGACTTGAGGGATGAATCTGATAGAGAAGGTATAAGAATTGTAATAGAATTAAAATCGAGTGCTCAACCAATTATTATAAGAAATATTTTGCTCAAAAGAACAAGATTAATGGTTAATTTTAATATTGTTAATTTGGTTTTAGTGAATGATGGAAAACAGCCGAAAATCCTTAACCTAAAAGAGATAATTCAAGAATATATTAATCATAGATTAAATGTAATTTCTAAAAGAACAGAATTTGACTTGAAAAAAGCCGAGGAAAGACTCCATAAAGTTGAAGGGCTAATAATTGCTCTAAATAATATTGATCGGGTTATAGGAATAATTAAGAAAGCTGAAGACTCAAAAGAAGCTCAAATTAAATTAATTGATGTATTCAAACTTTCAGAAATACAGGTAAAAGCAATATTGAGTATGCCTCTCTCAAGATTAACTAATCTTGAATCTCAAAAATTATTTAATGAGGAAAAAGAATTAAAACAAAAAATAAAGGAATTTAAAAAAATCTTAGAAAATAGAGATATTCAATTAGAAATTATAAAAAAAGAACTAAAAGAATTAAGTGAAAAGTATGGCGACGACCGTAAGACAATTATTAGTGAAGAGAAAAATCAAGAGTTAGACATAAGTAAAAAGGATTTAATTAAAAAAGAACCAATGCTGGTTTTGATGACTAAAAATCATTACATTAAACGAATCCCATTACAGCAATATAGAGCCCAAAAAAGAGGAGGAAAAGGTAGAATTGGTGCAAAACTAGGAGAAGAAGATTTCGTAATGGATCTTTTCGTCTGTAGTACTCACGATACAATTCTATTTTTTACATCAAAAGGTAGAGTTTATTCTTTAAAATGCTATGAAATTCCGCAGCAATCCAGAATGGCGAAAGGAAAACATATTAAAAATCTAATTATGATACGGGAAAATGAAGAAATTTCCCAGATGATCCCTATTAATAATTTCAACACAAATGACATGTTGATAATGGTAACGAAAAAAGGTATCGTTAAAAAAACCCCGCTTAAATTATTTTCTAAAATCAAGAGATCAGGAATAAGAGCTCAGATTATAAAGGATGATGATACATTGGTAAGCGTAAAAAAATTGTCAAATGAGCTCCAGGATATTTTTATTGCTACAAAAATGGGATATGCTATTAGATTTGATGAATCTGAACTGAGAGATATTGGAAGGAATGCTATGGGTGTTAAAGGCGTTGATCTCCGTGAGGGTGATGATGTTATTGATTGCATTTTAGTAACAGATGACACAATCGTTTTAACATTAACTAAAAATGGATATGGTCAGAGAACAAGAATTAAAGAATACCGAAAGACGGGAAGAGGTGCTAAAGGAGTTATCAATATTAACTTAAATACGGATGAAGAAGATGAAGTAATTGCCGTTAAAATTGCTGAAGATACGGATATCTTAATAGGAACTGAACAAGGTCAGGTAATTAGATTCAATGCTGATAATATTAGAATTACTCATAGGAAATCAAAAGGCGTAAGAGTAATATCTCTGAATGAAAACGATTCCGTCGTTGCTATTGGAAAATGTACAAGAGATCTTGAAGAATGTATAAATTAATCAAATTATTATTAAATAACAATGCCTTTTTTTAAACAATAAATTCCAAATTTAGGAGGTCTTATTATGATTGAAACTAATAAGAGCGAATTGTTAATTGGGTTAATCTCCGATACACATGTTCCATCGAGAGTTCCCGAAATTCCGGTAAAAATTATTGATGATTTTAAAGAAAGGGGTGTTGATTATGTTTTTCATTTAGGCGATTTTACAAATATGAAAGCATATGAACAATTACTCGGAGAATTTGGAAAAGAAAAGGTTATTGCAATCCAAGGGAATATGGATAATCAAGATTTACAAAAAATTTTACCCGATAAATTAGAGTTGGAAATTTTTGATAAGAGAATCTTTTTAGTTCATGGAATGGGCGGCCCTAATATGATAATTAGGAGATTAAATAAAAATTATGACCTCTCTAAATACGATGTCATAATATTTGGACATGTGCATCGTCCTTATAATGAAGTCTGGAAGGATGGAAAACTATATCTGAATCCGGGAACGCCTACCGATAAAAAATTTACCGATATAAACTCTTATGCATATCTCACTATTTCTGAAGAAGATATAAAACCTGAAATTATAATTATTTAGTCAACTTTTTAAATTATATTCTTTTGTAAAAAATAGGATAACAATTTTTTATTAAAATTATATGAAATTTATGATTAACAGCGAAATTTCCAACGATATTCTTGCTATTTATAATGACTGGAGAGAAAAGAAGTTTAATTTAAATGAAATAAATAAGTATACCAATTTGGATAAAAATAGTCTATATATTATACCTCATCGGAAATATCCGCATGATTAT
>CAZVTX010000076.1:0-12705 GCA_964629395.1 uncultured archaeon | reverse complement strand
TTGCATTATTAGTATTTATCCCTTTTACATACAGATTAAAATCTATGAATAAGAAATTAATTACGGTTGGATTAATAACCGGATTTGTTTATTTTTTAGGTATTGCGGTGCAAACAATTGGATTAAAGCTCACGACGGCGGGAAAAGGCGGATTTATCACAGGATTAAATACAATAATGGTTCCTTTTTTTGCACGATTTTTTTATAAGAAACGAATTAGAACCGAGATATGGTTAGCTGCGATAATATCAACAATTGGAATGGGACTTCTAAGCTTAGAGGCGGACTTTAGTATTAATATTGGAGATATATATATTTTAATATGTGCCGTATTCTTTGCTCTTTATATTATTTTGGTGGATAAATATGTTGGCGAAGTTGATATCTATTTATTTCTATTAATCCAATTAATTATTATTACTGTACTCTGTTTTTTAGTTTCTTTAATTATAGAAGAAAATGTGAAAATTGAAAAATTGAATTATGAATTTTGGATAATATTATTTTATTTGGGATGTATCGCCGCAGGTTTAACATTTCTTTTTCAAAATTGGGGTCAAAAATATGTAGGGCCTTCACAAACGGCAATCATTTTTGCTTTAGAACCCGTAATGGCACTTTTATTTGCAAGTTATTTAATAGGGAATGAGCAGATTACCTTTAAATCATGGCTCGGAAGTATTCTGATCTTTATCGGTATTTTAATAACGGTTTTAACGGAAAATAAAGATAAAAGAAAAGATATTGGCGAAAATTTAATAATATCAAAATAGAATTAAAATTTAACGTTTTTAATAATCATGTAAAATCTCTTTCAAAGATTCCAATTTATTATATATCCATTTCTTTATTGTTAAAATATCGCCCTTATTGGGATATACCGCAAAAAAGCTGACATTAGGCATTATTTGTTTAAAGAATAAAATTGAATCATCATAATTAATTAGAATATCCCTTAAATTGCGATCCTCTGAGATATTATTAATAGAAGGAATTATCTCGGGTAATCTTGCCGTAAATTTTTTCAATTCAATTTCATCCCTGCAAACATAGATAAGCGGTAAACCTTTCAATCGCCCTCCTGTGCCTATAATTGAGATTATCTCGGCATTAGTTTTATTTCTTAAACGATTAAGCTCATCTTCAATCTCTTGTGCGTTTTCCAATGCTTTTTTACTTAATTTAGAAAAAAAGCCCATAATCATCAGTCTAATATTATTTTAAATTGACAATCGCAACCATCTATAGCCCTCAATTTTTCGCTTTTAAGTCTTGCTTGTCCTAAACTTTTCTTAGCAGATGTCTCAATTAGACCTTCTGTATATGTGCAATAGAATTTATCGCTAATATCTATTCCTGCCTTTTGGAAAGGGCATACTTTTAGAACTACGCTTATCTCATTTCCGTTTATAGATGTTTCTACTCCACCCTCACCTAAAACGGGTTCCAAGACATCTGATTTCAATTTCTCAGCAAATTCTTCGGGATTAGATGCTTTTATCCTTTCAGCGACTCTTTCGCCAACGCTTTCACCCATAAGTCGAAATATTGTTTGCAATGATTCAGTTCCCATAATTTTTCTAATTTCAATAATTGCCATCCTAAATAAAGATGCAATAAATTTTAACCCTCCAATATCTTCATCCATTTTTTTTACTCCTCCGTTTTGAATATTTCAGCAATTTTTTTACTCGTATCTTCCATCTCTAATGTTACAAGCCCTATATTCGGCTCTTTTTTTGTTATTGCGACAAGTATAACTCTTCCCGCACCAATAAGAAACATATTTCCTTTATCGAGTTCTAAATTTAAGCTCACAAATTGCCCATTAAAAAGCGCCTCTGCTACCCTCCTTGAAGTTCCTAATAATGCCGCACTCATAGCAGCAATTAATCTTTCATTACTTTCACTTGGTAAAGCAGAGGCAATAACCAATCCATTCGTTCTTATAACTGCAGTACCAATTATATCCGCAACTTTCTCTTCTAATGAGCTTAATATCTTTAGAACTTCATCTATTTTGCTCAACCAAAACACCCGTATTATAAGGAATTATTAATTTTTCCTATTTAGATAATAAGTTGAAAATTTTTAAATTTTTATTTTCTAAAAAAAATATATTATCCCTCAAAAAATATTCAATAATTCACTAATATTTTTTCAGATATTTTTGAAATTAATAAAAATTAGCAAATTTTTAAAAAAATTGAAAGTAAAAGGAATATTTTCTATCAAAATAGATAATTTCTAAATTTAAAATAGTGAGAATAATTTTATTTATTTGATATAGAAGTGAATGAATTTAAAGAATTAATTGATGTAAAAATCAGCCCAACAACATTAAAGGTCAGGACTTATTCTGATATCTCTTTAAAATTTAAATTAGATTTTCATTTACCTCAAAATTCGATTTTAACGATTAGATTAAGAGGGGGGAGAAATAATAAAAATGATTGGTATTTTATGCAACCATATGATAAAGCATCCCTAGGTTATGCTCACTTAGAAATTGAAGGAGATCCGTTAATTATACCAATCTTAACTACGGGAAAAGAACTTTCAATAAATTATTTTATTTCTGATAAAGAGGGTATAAGAAAATATTCGATATGGAAATTTAATTTATATAATACTTTAGTTCAATCTTTAGCCGAGGAACATAAAAAAATAGATATTTTCATCCGTTTACCTGATAAAAGAAAAATCTTTTTTAGGAATTGTCCTCATATCAAGATTATTAATGATAAGATCAATAATTTTTCAATATTTTGTCCCTCTATTGTAGAAGTTGGAGAGAATTTTAAGTTATTGATTAGGACGGAAGATAAATTTAAAAATTTAGTAAAAGATTTTGAAGGAAAATTAGAATTTTATAAGATAAAACAAAATAACGGCAATCTCAACCCGAAAAAAATTGGAGATTTAGAAATTAAAGCAGAAAATAGGGGTATATTACAAATAAACAATTTAAGACTCTTAAAAGAGGGACTTTATTACTTTTGCATTAAACATAACGGAAAAGAAATTTATTCTAATCCTATATTATGTAAACCTGCACCGCTTAAAAAAAGACTTTATTGGGGGTTTATTCATGGACACACTTCAAAAAGTGATGGTTTAATAGAACCGGAAGAATATTTTAAAAATCTAATAAAAGCAGGTTTAGATTTCGGTACTACAACGGAGCATAGCCATCTATGGGAAACTAAAGATGAAGATTTTGAAGAAATAAAACAAATAGTTAATAAATATAATAATGATGGTAATTTTATATCAATTTTCGGATATGAATATGGAACATGGTATACGGGTTATGGTGATATTTGTATATATCATTTTGATGATCAAATTCCGATTTTTCGCTCTGAATTAAATAAATATAATTCGCCAAATAAATTAATAAAAAATCTTTTACCGTACAGCGGAAAAGTATTAATGATTTCACATCATACCGCACTAAGACCTGGTTTTCGAAATTGGGAACAATTTAATAATGACCTCGAAAGATTAGTTGAAATATATTCGACATGGGGAAATCAAGAATATCCATCTTCGGAAGGGAATCCGCTCCCTCCAAGATATAAATTTTTTGGTTATGGAAAATATACAAAAAAAAGAGGGCCGATTCTCGAAAAAAAAGGGTGTTTTGTAAAAGATGCCTTGGCAAAAGGATATAAGCTCGGTTTTACTGCAGGAGGAGATGATCATTTCGGTATATATCCAAGCGGAGAACTTGATCCCGATAACGGAATTTATCCTCCGGGAATAATGGCTGTTTGGTCGGAAAATTTGACAAAAGAAGCCATATGGAAAGCATTAATGAATAGAAAATGTTACGGAACAACGGGTCCAAGAATCATAATCGAATTTTTCCTAAATGACTATTTTATGGGAGATATAATCAATATAGAAGATAATTCAGGGTTGATTGAAAAAAGAATACTCTTTATTAAATTATTTAGCCCGATAATTATTAAAAAAATACAATTAATTAGAAATAATAAAATATTTTCTGAAATTGATGTAAACACTAAAAATTTTGAAGACCAATTTATTGACAGTTGTGATATAGAATCTTTATACCTAAACCATTCAATTGAGAATGAGAGCTTTATTTTCTATTACGTCCGTATATTTTTAGCTGAAAATAATATGGCGTGGTCAAGTCCAATATGGATTATTAAAGATAAATGATTTGAAAACAATATATTTAAATATAATATCAATCATATTATTAATTGTATGCTCATATGATTCATACTCGGTAGAGTATGTTAGAACAAAGTAAAAAATATAATCTATTGTGAGAATTATGTGCAGCTTTGGGATGTATTTTAAAAAGGAGGATATTATTGGCATAGAATTAACCTTAAAACCTCAAGATTTTGAAGAATTGAATGAAGATTATGTAAATCCAATTTCTACATAAAAAAATTATCTTTTTTCCTTTTTTTCTTTATTTTTTTCGTGATTAATTAGTATTCGATATAAAATTTTTTCAAAATTTATTAATTAAAAAGAGAGAATAAAAAAGAATTAAGATTTTCATTATCAGAATAATTATCTGTCCATGCAGCCGCTGATAAAGCTAAAGATTCCGCCAAAAAGTAATAAGATTGGACCGACTGCAAAACCGCCAAATTCAAGATACATCGGAAGGATATCTTGGATAATAATTAAATCTCCCGAAAATATTGCGATGATATTTAAAAACCAAGTAGAGGATATGATCCCGAGTTCATAATAAAGTAGCCACATAAGACCTATAAAAATAGGTAATATTGAACCGATAATTGATAATGCTCTGCTTTTGATACCTATAAAAATGAAAATACTGGAAAGTAAGAATATAATAACGATTAATAAATTAATTATTCCCGAAAGAGATAAATCCGAGAGGAAAGACGTAAATCTTCCGACTGCTCCTAGGCCATTGACATATCCTCCGCCCAAATTCATCCATGAAAAGACAAATGAACCTAAAATCGTAAGAATCCCCGCAAATATAATCAAACCTTTTGGTGCTGACATTTTTATTCATTATTATTTTTGGTATTTCGTTATTAAATTAGAAGTCAAAATAGAATATAATTATTGTTTAAATCCAAATATTAATTTTTTGATAATTGATTTCAAATTTCTCAAATAATTCTGCTATTTTATAGAAATTTCCACTCGGAATTAAAAAAACACCCTTACCAATAGGAAATCCTTTTAATTGCTGAAGTAAACCTTTTTTCTTGTATCTATATTTCTTATTGTTATAATCTTTAGTTGATTCATATCCGTATAGAATTCGGAGTAATTTTGCTTTCTCAAGAGGATTTAGATTTTTTAAATTATATTTAACGATATAATAAGGAACAAATTTAATTTTATCAAAAAAGATTTTCTTATATTTATCAGAACCAAATAAACGGATGCCATCAGATAAAATGCTTTTTATTAAATCATCGTCCCATTTATTTAAACTTTCAGGATATATATATATGCATTCAATAATTTTATCAATCTTTTTACTTAAGTTTAAAATTTTTTCATGAATTTTAACTTCATATTCCCGATTTGTATTAGGCTTAAATAAAATACAAATATCCAAATCACTATTTTTAGAATAATTTCCAACAGCATAGGATCCAAATAATATAATTGATTCAATTATATCATCTTCTATAAATTCTTTTTGAAAAAAATTCTTAAGATAATCAATAAAAACTCCTATTTCCTTATCTTTTTCAGGATATTTATTTTCTTTAGATTGAATTTTTATATCATTCATTTTTTTTCGCATAATAATAACGCGAAGTCTTCTTAATATATTTTTATTGATATTAACATATTTTTTCATAAAATAATTGATTTTATTTCTAAAAGTAAAAATGAGAAAAGAAAAAATAATACGAGATTTAAAAAAAAGAGATATAACCTTTTAAGATTCTTGCTGCTCTTTTTCTTCAGAACCTTTTTCTTCTTTTTGTTCTTCTTTTAAATTAAGGGCATTTTTAACCTGCTCTGTCAACTCCCATAATTGGATTTCTAAATCTCCGAGTGGATTGGCGATCCCTTCTCTTAATGCTTTTTGGAACCAATTTTGTAAGCGCACTATACCGCCGCCTAATGAATTCTTTAGATCACGGATGGTTTGAAGGATAATCGTTGTATTATTTACAACATAAGTTTTAAGGTCATCAACTTCGGGTTTTTCAGCCTTTCCAAGTTTGAAAGTCTCGAAAACATCTACAATCTCACCCTCTTCCAAGATCAGAGGATCTTTTCTATGAAAATTATTGGCAATTTCAACAAATTTCCTGTAAATTGATTTGTTTTCGGGTAATTGGACTTCATATTTTACGGAATGAAAATCGCTTTTAGGGCCTAATGACACGTCGTTCATTCTAAAAATCTCAAAACCATCATGTCCTTCTTCGGAGAGAAGCGTATGATCAAATACAAGTGCTACAGCTTTAGGATTAACTTCTTGCCAGAAAAAATGGTTATTAAGGTCAGCTGCAGAGAGAAAAGCACCCATTCCTGGATGAGAGTGATACCATCCCACGATAAACATACCTTCAGGCAAATTTTCTTCGAGCATTTGAAACCTAGCGTAATCATTTTCATCCCAAGCTACTTCAATTCTTTTACCGTGAGTAATTGGAATGGCATCATAAATTATAACCTGTTCATTTTCAATTTTGCCTACGCATAAACCCATTGCTTCTTTCCATAATTTTTTATCCAGCTCATCTGAGCCAAATCTTAACACATGAAGCAGCATCTTAACATATGCTTCTGCTTTAACGATTACGGTATCAGTACTTAGAGACATTTTGGTCAACTTTAAACATTATTTTGAATAATAAATGAATTATTGTCTTTAGAATATATTAGTTTTTAGAATTGAATTTTGCTTCATTATATTTTGCCACTTTAAATTTTAAATATTGAAAAGATTGACAAAATGAATAAAAATTAATAAATGAAACATTTATCAATATTTTTCCAATTCATAAATATAAGTCGATAGCCTCTAATTTCATAAATTAAATTTTTTAGTCGATATTTAATTAATTTTGAACTATGACTTTAAGACCTCTTGATATATAGAATTTTTACTTAAACGAATATTTATATAAAAGTTTTGATTTTAATTATTTAAAGGCTATTATGAGAATATTATTTTATTTAAAATTTATCATTTAAGTGTTAATATTAATGACCTCGAGAGGAGTTTTACCGACAAAAAAGGAAATACATCAAGAGATCAAGATCGAAAAGAAAGTGATTACCTGCGATAAATGCGGTTCTGTTATGATTAAAAGAAGGATTGTTGCAAAAAACGGGTCAAATAACGGCAGGGTAAAACTCATTGAAATTTTACAATGTAAAACATGCCGCCATTGGAAGCCTTTAAGTTAATTTTTAAAAATCTTGAAAAATTATATCTCATTTTATATATCTAAGATTTTTAATAATTCTCATATTTAGTATAGAATACCTATGATCTACAAATCTTTGGGGAAAAATGTTTACATTGCAAAAGAAGAATCCAATCGTGTTAATATTTTAAACGCTTTATTAATAGAAAATGTTAAAAATAACAAAGCGTTATTAATTGATGCAAATTATCCTTTTAAATATATTGATGAGCTCTACTCAAGAATAAAAAGCCCCGCAGAAGCTTTAATTCTATCACATTGTCATATAGATCATTCTGCACATGCGTTTTATCATCAAGAAAAATATAATACTCCTGTTTTAATTCCCGAACAAGAGAAAGAATATCTTTTAAATCTGGGGAAACTCAGAGATGATACGGGTTTTACAGAGCTCGGTTTAGCTGATATTTTCGATATGATGGTCAGAAAATATATGAAATTTAAAGAATGCAAAGAAGTCTCATCATATAAACCTGGTAAAGATGTTTTTAACTATGATAATGTGATAATAAAAACGATCCATATTCCTGGGCATTCTCCAGGTCATACTGCTTTCAAAATAGACTTTCACGAAAATTTAAATAATAAAAGTATATTATACGTAAGTGACATCGGTAGCCATCCGTATTATGGTGATTTCTTTTGTAATTTAAAAGATTATTTTGATTCTATAGATAAATTAGAAAAATTATATTTATCAGGCGATTATATCCTAATTCCTGCACACGGAAATATATATATAGAGAAAAACAAGCGCTTTTTTGAGAAAATTCGGAATAAAATAAAGAATAATGAGCAAAAGGTTTTAAATGCTTTAAAGAAAGATAAGCCAAAAACTATTAAGGAATTGGTTTACGAAGGAACACTAACTCCAAAAGAACGAATGAATCCAATTGTTAAAGATCTTTATCTTGTATGGGATGGCGGAAAAATTTATCTACATTTACAGGATTTAATAGAACGCGGTCTTGTAAAGAAAGTTAAGGAGAAAGACTTTCTTAACGATAGATATATTTTATTATGAATCATTATTTTTATTGGAATGTCACCAATTAAAATCGGGATTGTTGGAGCGGGTTCAGCTGGTTTATTTGCTGCTTATGAACTCGGAAGAGCGGGTTTAAAAGATGTTGAGATAACTATTTTTGAACAAGGACCCGAAGTAGATAAACGCTATTGCCCTATGAATGAAGGATTAGCATGTCAATTATGTTCGCCGTGTAAAATTATGAGTGGAGTTGGAGGTGCTGGTGTATATTCTTCAGGAATTTTAAATCTTCATAAACACATCGGTGGAGATCTGGAATCCTTAAGTGAAAGAGCAGGGTTAAATGTTGATGATTTAATTCAAGAAATTGATAATTTCTTTCTTGAGAATGGTGCTCCAACAGAATTATTTGATCCTTATAGAAATGAAGAAAGATTAAAGGAATTATTGCGAAAATGTGCTTCTGTAGATATTAAATTTATTCCCGTAAAACAGAGATTATTAGGGTCAAAAAATACTCCTATGGTAATTAAATCAATCCAAAAAAATTTAGAAAATAATTATGATGTAAAGATAATTCCTAATCAGAAAGTTTATTCTTTTGATGAGAATAAAAAATTGTATTTTGAAAAAGATGTAAACGGTAATTCTTTAAAATTTGACTATTTACTCTTATGCCCGGGAAGATCGGGAATGGTATGGCTGGCTAAACAATGTGAACGATTAGGAATAAAAACTTTTTATGAACCGCTTGATATAGGTGTTAGAGTTGAGGTTCCTTCTATCATTATGGAAGATATATGTGAAAATATCCAGAGGGATCCGAAGTTCCATATAATAACTCCTACATATAAAGATTTTGTAAGAACTTTTTGCGTTAACCATCGTGGTTTTGTTGTAAAGGAAACTTATGAGGGAAAGATTGCTGGAGTTAATGGTCATCAGATTACCATGAACGGCGATTCAGAAAATACAAATTTTGCTTTTCTAATTCGACAAAAATTAACGGCGCCTTTGGAGGATACTACCGAATATGGCCTTTCAATATCCAAGCAAACATCAATTTTAGGAGGTTATAAACCATTAATTCAAACACTAGGAGATCTTAGAAGCGGTCATCGCTCTAGAAAAGCTTTAATAGAGCGTAATCCCGTGCAGCCGACTTTAAAAGATGCCACTCCTGGTGATATTGCCATGGCTTACCCTTATCGCTTTATAATGGATATCCTTGAAGGACTTGAAGTCCTCGATAAGGTTATCCCCGGCGTTAATAATAATAGTACATTAATTTATGCTCCTGAATTTAAACGTAGCGCCAAAAGAATTGATGTTAATGAAAATTTAGAATCAAAAAAAGTTAAAAATTTATTTTTTGCCGGAGATGGAGCAGGAATTTCAAGAGGAATCATTGGTGCAGCCGTAACAGGTATTATTGCAGCTAAAGGTATAATAAAAAAAATAAAAAATCTCAGATGAATAATTTAAAATTATGAGCGAATCCGATAAACAAAATGATGATATTTTAATAAAGATTAATCAGCTCATAGAAAAAAATGAATTAGATATTGAAAGGATTGATAAATCCCATCCTCTTGAAAGAGCTAAATTTTATAATAAATTAAGGGAAATTATTGAAAGATTTTTTCCAGAAGAAATTGATATTATAAAATTTGCAGGTAAAGAAGCAATAGATGAACTTGAGAAAAGATTAATTAAAGAAAATGATATTGAAAAATTAAAAATACTAAAAATTGTTAGAGCAATATTCTATTGCTAAAAAGTTTAAAAATATATCAAAAAAATAAAAAATATTAAATAATTTAAGGAAAACGGAATAAACTAAAAAATCCTCCAGGAGTTATTTGGATCCATAGATATATTAGAAATATACCGATTAAAAACGCAAGGATCGCCCATATGTATGAGATATATTTATAATAATTTCTAAATGAACGCCCCAAAGCTGGTACTTCAATCCTGTGAACCTGAATGTAAGGACTTGGACCTCTCTTATACCACCCATAAATTCGCACCCGCTTTCCTATAAGCTTTTTGACCCGTCTTATTGCAAAAAAGAAATCTCCGAATGGTATACCCGATCTATAATCAACATATAATAGCCCTGTATTGTCTTGAAAATAAAGATCTTCGCTAAACCAATAACCTGGAATACCTTTTCCTACGATAACACCTTCAATAATAGCAGGTCTTGTGCGAACGGGCGACACTTTTATCTGCATAACTAAATCTCTGACATTATACGGTTTAAATTTCTTTCCGAACATAAATGACATTTTTGCTATTACGGCAATACCAATAAGGAAAAACGCCATACCCCAGAATAATATAAGGAAATTTTGAGGATACAATTTAGTGAATGTGGCAGCGCTTAATCCATAATCCGCATAAAATCCAATAATCCCAAAGATCCAAAATATTGTGTAAAATACAGCTCCAAAAAAGACTAACCAAGGTAATAATTTTATTGTTACATCGGTTAAGAATTCCGGAATCATCGACTTTCCGGCTTGTTCTTCTTTAATTCTTTTAGCCTGTGATAAGTCGATTTCAGGAGCTTTACCGTATAAAGGACACTGATCATTTAATCTTTGAATTCTTCTAGCAGGTAAAGGATGAGTGCTAAATAATTGATAATATTTTGCCCATGGATTATATAAGTCCCATGCAGCAGCAGCTTGAATTGCTTCACTAGAATATTGTCCCACTTGAGTCATAGAGGTTGCGGCAAATCTCGAAGCACTTTTATTATCCATAATTCCTAAACCTTGAAGAGCTCTAACGGAAGACCTTCTATTTTCAATTTCAACTCCTTGTTCAAGTAATCCGTATGCAATCTTTACAAGTCCCGTTGCTAAAGGATTAGGATCCTCAAGTACTTCAGCAGAATATTCATCAGCATAAAATTCACGTAATCTACTAACGAATAATGAGATAAGGAATCCAATCCAATAAGCAATGTAAGAAAGAAATGCAATAGCATACAAGGCAATTGAAATATAATTAGAACCTTCTCTATCGGATCCTAAAGATGAGAATCTAGCGGTATAGTAACACCATCTTGCAATTGTTATTAAGACTAAAGGAATTGCAAATACTACCGTCATTAGGATAAAATCATTATGGATTACATGGCCCATTTCATGCCCTACAACAGCTTTTTGCTCTTTTTTATTAAGATATTTCAATATTCCTTCTGTAATTACGACTCTAGCGGTATTTTTTGACCAACCATATGTAAATGCATTTGGATTTAAATCTGAAATGATTCCAATCTTCGGAGTCTTAATACCTTTATCCTTACAAACTTTAGCTATAACTTCTGCCAAATGTGGAAAATCTGCATAAAAAGAATCGAAAGGGATCCAATGAATTTTATATATCCAACCAATTATTAATGGAGATACCAGATATTGAAGGAATACGATGCCAAGTGTTATAAAAATAATAATTAATAATCCAAACATATTCATTGGCAAATAAGTTATACTGATGACGAATACAACGGCATAAATCAATGCAAATAAAGCAGTAATAGCAAATGTCGAAGCTAAACGTAATCCCATTTTTTTCACCAATAATTATAATTTTTTTTAATTCGAATTTTGCTTTTTGATAATCTAATAGAATCTTTAAAATATATTTTTAATGCTATTAGGGAGAATATCAATTGTTATATTTTTTAGAAAAAGTAGAAAGTAGTGGAAGGCAACGAAATTTGAGCGACAATAAAAAGAAGTGAGAATTAAACTCAGAGAGTTTAATAGAGGGCGAAATCCAATTTTAGCTCAAATTATCGTTGAATTTACCTTCCTTATAAAATATTAATTTTTATGAATTATAAAAAAGATATGAAATTTTGATAATTTCTTGACATGGTAACATACAAAAATTGTTATATTCAATAATTATGTCAAAGATCTAACAATTATCATACAGTTTATGAAAAATCTTAATTAATTATGATAATTTAAGAAGTTTTAAAATATCTAATATCATACCATCTTCCGCAGCAATTATTTGTTGGATATTAGTAGATTTTTTTAATTTCTCAACTTGAGATGGAACATGGTTTTTATCTGAGTAATAACCATCCATCATTGAGCCAAAATGAGTAATGACTAATACTTTCAACGGCGGATTAATTTTATTTAAGTATGGAATGACCTCATCCGTGCATAAATGTCTTCTGCAGGTAATAGAATCAGGTCTCAACAAATTTAAAACGAGAATATCAACATTATTATATTGTTCGGAAAAGCC
>CAZVTX010000075.1:0-12763 GCA_964629395.1 uncultured archaeon | reverse complement strand
CAATTATTTTTAAATTTACATCACGAAAAAAATACTTGAGATTCACTCAATTAATCAATTAGTCGTTTACTTTAGGTTGACCATATAACTTTCTAATAACACCCCTTTGTACTTTACCTACGGGAGATATGGGTAATTTATCAACAAAAATTACACTCTTAGGCTTTTTATAACCCGCCATTTTCCCTTTACAAAATTCAATAATTTCTTCTTCAGTAGCATTCATACCTTCTTTTAATTCTATTACTGCTCTAACAATAGAACCCCATTTTTCATCGGGAACACCAATTACGCAAACATGATTAACAGCAGGGTGTTCTTGGATGATTTCCTCTACTTCTAGTGGATATACTTTCTCACCTCCCGTATTTATACATTCTCCTTTTCTATCAACAATAAATAATTCACCATCTTTAATATAACCTAAATCTCCGCTGTGTAACCACCCATCCTTGTCAATAGTTCTTGCCGTTTTTTCATTATCTCCATAATATCCTTTCATTACAGATTTCCCCCTATAATAAATTTCACCTATTTTTCCTTCAGGACATTCATTTCCGAAATCATCTACAATTTTTGCTTCTAAACCAGGACCTAATTTACCTACTGATCCGTGCTTTACCTTCTCGGGATCAGTATCTATTTTCATTGCAGCGATTGCAGACATTTCCGTCTGACCGAAAGCATCAATAACAACCGTATTTGGGAAACATTTTAATAATCTTTTTTTATCTTCTCCCTTCAAAAGCGCTGCTCCAGAAAGTGCAATCCTTACTGAACTTATATCATACCCATGGTCAGGATTAGCTTCAATATATTCAATAACTTCTTTATACATTGTTGGAACAAGTAGAATCCATTTTGGTCTATGTTTTTCAATCATTTTTAAAATATCTTCAGCCGAAAAAGACCATTTTTCAGGAAATATACAAGTTCCTCCAACATAAGTAGCAAACATTAGAAAGAATGCGTAAGCAGCGAGATGGAACATCGGCGGAACAATAAGTAAACTTAGAAATTCATCCGAGCGATCAGTTCCTTCTCTATCTCTAGAGGTTTTCATTAAAGATTTAATGAGTTTCATTTTTACGTTTAATTTTCCTTTAAATTTGATTTCCCTTTTTAACATTTTTCCAAATACTATAATTAAAGCTTTTCTTCGACCTTTTTTAGTATATGCATAAGGTAATATATTTGTTAAAGATCTGAAATGTTCTTTCATTGCTGAAACTAATTTAATATTCACTTGATCTTTAGGAGGTGCGCCGTACATTAATTTTATTGAATTCTCACGATTTACCATAGTTACAGAAACATCAGGCAAATCCTCATTTCCAAGAACATCAAGAACTAACACTGTGTCTTTATATTTCTCATCTTTTAATAAACCCTCAAAATAGCTGTTAAAAATATCAAAAGCTTTCATATATTTTCGTTCTCCTGGAGAAGATGCAAATTTAGTACATTTTAAATCAACTTGAGGTAATGCTCTTATTAAAGCTCGAAGAACACCCTCTTGATTGGTAAGAATATTCCTATTGCTAAGCATTACACCTTTCGAGCGACCTGTTGTCCCACCTGTGTATATAATTACCCCTAAATCTTCATCATTAACTTTCACTCTAAACTCTTTAGCAGTATGATAATTAACTAAATCTTTGTATCTGATAAATCCCTCTAGAGCCTCATCAGAATCCACTGCAAATAATTTAACTTTATTCAAGTTTGATTTAATTTTGAGAATCTCATCTATTACGCTTTCTTCACAAATTAATACGACAGCATCACAATCATTTATTGTATATTCATATTCAGAGGCCACATATCTATAATTAACGGGAACAGGAACAGCGCCGAGCATTTGGGATGCGAAATTTATCTCAACAAATTGAATTCCGTTATGAAAAACAAAAGCAATTTTATCCCCCTTTTTGATCTTTACCTTATCTTTTATACCATTTGCCAATCTACAGACTCGATCATATAATTCTGACCACGTGATTTTTACATCACCGTAAATAATAGCGGGAATCTCTTTTGGAAAATATTTTGCTCTAATTGCGACGCTGTCAACAAATGGAGACATCTTAAATTTTCTGATTACCATAATAAATTCTTATAAAATTATTCAAATTAGTAATAATTTTGTCTTTTGAATATTAAAGTTTTTATTTTTGATTTTAGAATTTTCATTCTTTTTATTGATTTTTTATAAAATCAAATCTTTATATAAGTTAGGTGATAATTATGTTTTTTGATGACCCCGTTGTTAAAAGTTTTTTATTTTATCCCAGAAAAATTAAAGAACCTGAGAAACTTAAATCTGATGAGAAAATTCTTAAATTTGAAGTAGAAGATGGAATAATTTTAGGTGGAATAATCTATATAAAAGATAAAAATTTGCCTACAATATTGTTATTCCACGGTAATGCAGAATTATCAACCGATTATCGATTATCAACTGAGCCTTTTTATGAGATTGGAGTAAATCTTGCTGTTATGGATTATCGGGGATATGGTTTCAGTTCAGGATCACCTTCATTTCCAGCTTTAATCTCTGATGCTCTTCCTATTTATCTTCAATTTATCAAATGGATAAAGGATAATGGTTTTAAAAATTCCATTTTTGTAATGGGAAGGTCTTTAGGGAGCGTTTGTGCTTCAGAGATAGGTTCACATAATCCCGATGACTTGAAGGGAATTATTTTTGAGAGCGGATTTGCAAATCTGCACGATACAGCAGCAAGATGGTTAAACGTGAAAGAACTTAAAGAAGGACGTGAAGCGATTTCAAAATACTCTAATGATACACGAATAAAGAAATTTAAAAAACCTGTACTTGTAATTCATGGATCGAATGATTTTGTAATTCTTTGTGAACAAGGAAAGTTAATTTATGAATGTGTTCCGGAGGGAGTCAATAAAGAATTAGTAATTATTGATGGAGCGGGTCATAATGATATCATTTATTATAAAGATGAATATTTCAATCCATTAAAAAAATTTATTGAAAAATATAAATAAAATAAGAGCGTTTTTTATGCCGGCATTTTTTGAAGTTATCCATAAAAAAATTGGCTTCGCACGGATAGGACGTGCAAAATTGTATAATACTAAAAAGGAGTTTGTTGAAACGCCTCAAATTGTCATTCCAATAAATAAAGTTTTAATGCAAACTTTTGATTTTGTTAAAGAATTTGAAGATCATTATATTTATGTTATTCATAGTGAAAAATATCTAAGAGGTAGCTTTATAGATTTTAAATATGATAATTCCGTATTTTTTTATAAATGCAATGGTACTTTTCAGAAATTATCGGAGATATTAGAACGTAAATTAAATTTATTTAAAACACATAATGTTATACCGATTATACCTTTTAATATTCCTACGACGACGATAAATAAAAATTTTGCCGAGAATGAACTCAAACATTTTATTGAAGAATGCGAAAAAATTTTAAATAATTATCCCGAATTAAATTTTGGTTTAACTATAAAATTATTCGGTTATTTTGAATTGTTAGAGCCTTATTTAGAATTAATTAAAAAATATGATAATATAAAAATCCTTAATTTTGAAGATCTTTTTGATAATCTAAGTGAATTTAGGAAAATAACAAGAGTTATTTCCATTATAAAAAAAGATCTTGATAATAATTTAATTTTAATGGCTTCTGGAAGGATTCTTACGAGGACATATCCAATATTAATTTATTTAGGATTTGATTTAATTGATTGTTCTTATATATTATATTTATCATCAGAGAATTATTATGATATAATTGATACAATATTACCGATATATAAGATTAAAAAGCTTCCTTGTTTCTGCGCGGCTTGCAGGGGTAAGTTAAAAGAATTATCTCTTATTAAATCTTCTGATGAAAAGATAAAATTATTATGCCTTCATAATCTCTTAACAGCAAGAGCTTTTATGAATAAAATCAATCATTTTTTAAAATATGAGGATTTTCGTGGTTTTATAGAAAATACAATTATTCAGGATACTTATTTAATTTCTATGCTCAGAATACTTGATAAAGAATATTTTAATATTTTAAGATATGAAACACCATTTTACCAAAAACTAAATAAAATTAATATTATAGGTGAAATATCATACTATCGTCCTGATTTTGTAGAATTCCGTGAAAGAGTTTTAGAAACGTTCAGTCCCGAACCAAAAACCTCTTTAATAATTTTATTCCCTTGCTCAGCCAAAAAACCTTATTCTCAATCTAAATCGCATAAAAAATTTTTAAAAATCCTAAGAAAGTTTCCAGAATTTCCTAGTTTTCAAGAAATAATTCTTACATCACCGTTAGGGGCAATTCCCAGACAATTGGAGGATGTTTATCCCGTAGTCTATTATAATATCCCCGTTACAGGTGATTGGAGCTCAGAGGAAATAGAGATTACCTCCAAAATGTTAAATCGTCTAATTCAAAAATTTGAAAAAAATATTCCTATAATCTGTCATCTGGACGGAAAATATATAGATATTGCAAAGAACGCTTTAAAAAATTTAGAAAATGAGATTATTTTTACTAATATTGTTGAAAATTTAACCTCTGATGAATCTCTCAAATCTTTGGAAGAGTTAATAAAAAAATATAAAAAAACAGATAAAAAAGAAGATATTAAAGAGAATACAATGAAATCCTTATATCTTAAAACCGTGAATAGGAAACTTATCAAAATAGCTGATTTTCAGTTCGGGATGGGTATTGGAGAAAAATTATTTTATAATGGTATTGAACTTGTTAATATTCCGAAATCAAATAATAAACGGATTTTAGATCCTAAAACAAAGGAATTAATTGCAATATTTAATCAAAAACCTGCATTTTTAAAATTGACTATGAAAGGAGCTATGAGAATTTTTGATGATCTTAAAACAAATTATTCATTAATATTTAAAGATACTAAAATTTCCGGAAATAATTTATTTTTACAAGGAATTGAGAAAATTAGCCCGAATTTAGCACCTAAAAAAAATATTATTATAATTAATAAGGATAAAGATAAAATTTTAGGAATGGGACAATTAATAGTTGGAACAAATAGTATTATAAATTCTAAAACTGGGAGAGTTGCCGAAATATATGAAAAAGAACGATAATAATGTTATTAGTAATCCAATTTTAGTAGAAAAAATTTTTTCTTTAAGAAAAAAAACATTATCTCGTAATAGAAAAATCTCTAAGGACTTATTTGAAAAACCCGTAGCATCGTGGATTAAAAAAGAAAGGTTATTAAATGAAGTAGGAAAAGAATTTACGATAATTCTAAGAAGTAAGGGATGTTCATGGGCACTTAGTTCTTATGGAGGATGTTCTATGTGCGGATATATAAACGATGCTTGTTTAAATGACGTAAAGCCAGAATACTTAAAAAAACAATTTGATATTGCATTTAATTCTAAATTAGAGGAAATTGAAAGTGATAAATATAATTATATTTTAAAATTATTTAATTCGGGAAGTTTTTTTGATGATTCTGAAATTCCAATTGAAATTAGAGAATATATTTTTCAAAAAATTTCAAAAATAAAAAAAATAAAAGAATTAATAATAGAATCACGCCCAAAATATATTACCGAAGATAAATTGATTGAGATTAAAGAAAATTTAAAAAATAAGTATGTAGAAATTGGTATAGGTCTTGAAACGACCGATGATTTCATTAGAAATAATTATATTAATAAAGGATTCAATTTCGAGGAATTTAAGAGAGTTTTGGGGATTTGTAAAGAATATAATATTGGTGTTAAGGCATACCTTCTTTTTAAGCCCCCTTTTTTAAATGAACAATCGGCTATTGATGATTGCATAAATTCTATACTCTTACTCTCTAATTTAAAAGTAAATTCTATTTCAATAAATCCTCTTAATATTCAAAAAGGGACTTTAGCAGAATATCTCTGGTTTCAAAATAGATATCGACCGCCTTGGTTTTATTCATTATTTAAGGCAATAAGAAGAGCTTTTAAAAAATTTCCTTACGGTAAAACCTCAATAAGAATTCTCTCAGATCCTTCGGGTGCCGGGACAAAAAGAGGCATCCATAATTGTTTAAGAAAAGAATGTAATAATGAGATGAAAAGAATTTTACGTGAATTCACTTTAACTCAAGATATAAGCAAACTTAAAAATATTAATTATGTATGCAATTGCAAAAACATTTACTACTTACAAAGAAGATTTTATTAATTGTTTATTTTATTTTATTTGAAATTTAAAAAATAAAATTGATTCATATAAATGATTTCAAAAATTTTTTATAAAATTTATAATAACAAGAATTAATCTTATCAATTAAACTTCGAAATAAATTAATAAAAAACTTGTTTAAGTAAAAATCATATTTAAATGAAAATTAAATTTAAATATAAACCTTCAATCTTATTAGATATCTCGCTAACAATAATTAATTGAAATATCTTGACAAGTTGGATTAAGATCGAACTTTATTATTTGGGGATGTCTAAAAAACATATTATTTTCCGATCTAAACGATGGGATAAAAAATTTGAGAGAATGATATTTAAACCTATTTATAACGAGAAATACGAGAAGGTTGGAACAATAAAAGACATTTTTGGTCCCATTACATTGCCTTTTATATCCGTTAAAGCAGACCCCAAAAAATCTTATGATTTTGATATTATAAATAATTTTTATATTAAAATTTAAACACAAACCAAGAAGGTGTAAATTATTTTAGATTGGAATGAGTCCAAATCGAAAATTAGATTTTTAAATAATAATAAGGAAATTAATTTAAAATTTAGTAATAAAAAGAATTCCGAACAGCATTACGGGCTTGAAAAATGCGAAGAATGCGGAAGTAATATATTCTTTGATGAAAATAGAGGAATGGAAATCTGTGAAATGTGTGGATTAGTTCATTCAGAGAAACATATTGATTGCGGCCCTGAATGGAGAGCTTTTGATAGCGACCAGAAAAGGAAAAGAACAAGGACAGGTGCCCCAATGTCATTTTTAATTCATGATAAAGGTTTATCTACTATAATAGATTGGAAGAATAGAGATATTTTTGGAAAAGAAATTCCTGCAAGATTAAGAGGACAAATTTATAGATTAAGAAAATGGCAGAGTCGAATTCGGGTATCAGATGCTACAGAACGTAATTTAACTTTTGCTTTAAGTGAGCTTGACCGAATGGCGTCAAATTTAGATTTACAGAAAAATTTAAGAGAATGTTCGGCAAAAATATACCGTGATGCTGTAGATAAACACCTTATCCGGGGTAGAAGTATCGAAGGTGTTGCTGCAGCGTCATTATATGCCGCATGCCGCCTTTATAAAGTGCCGCGAACATTAAATGAAATTGCCGAAATTGCTCGGGTTGATAAAAAAGAAATTGGGCGTGCTTTTAGATTTATCTCAAAAGAATTAAATTTAAATCTTAATCCTACTAAGGCTCTCGATTATTTACCCAGATTTATCAGTGAATTAGGTTTATCCCAAGAATGCCAAAAAATTGCAAAAAGAATTATTAGAATGGCAGAAAGCAGGGGATTAACCTCAGGAAGAGGCCCTACTGGCGTTTGCGCAGCAGCCATATATGCTGCAACTTTATTTACAAAAGAAAAAAGAACACAAAGAGATATTGCAAAAGTTTCTCAAGTAACCGAAGTTACCGTTAGAAATAGATTTACTGAAATAACAGAGAACTTAAAATTAGATTTATCTCTTAAAAATGATGAGGAAAATTAAACGAGTATATTAATTAATCTATTTTCTTTTTCTCTTTTCGATTTTATAAATTTAAAGAGAAGATTTTAGATCATACAAAATTTTAAATGTTTTTATTTTACAAAAGAGATATTTCATATAAGAATATTGATAATTCAAATTTGTGAATTAAGATGAGTAGTTTATTGTCAAATTTAAGTGAAAAAGAATTAGCTTTCAAGGCGGAGATTGAAGAATACATTAAAAATGAAGTTGCACCTTATGTAGAAGATGTTGAAAATGGTAAAATGGATATTTGGGATGTTATAAGACCGATGGGCAAGAAAGGTTATATCGGTATTTCATTTCCTAAAAGATTCGGCGGATTGAGCGGATCATATATCCAAGAATTACTATTTTCAGAAGCGTTATGTTATCAGAGTTTACCGATGGATATGTCCAGATTTTCATCAACTTATCCGGCATTATTAATCAGAATGTTTGGAAAAACAAGAATTTTGAAAGATTATATTGGTCCTTTATGTCGGGGTGAAAAAATTGGATGTTTTTGTTTTACCGAACCTGAGGCAGGGAGCGATTTATCCAGAATGCGAACTATTGCTGAATATGATCCTCAAAATGAAGAATATATTATTACCGGAGAAAAACGTTTTATAACAAACGGAAGCATTGCCGATACAATGGTGGTATATGCCAGGAATGGCGGCTTTATTGTCCAATCAGATTGGGAAGGTTTTGAAGTTATAGAAGAATATAAAATGATGGGTCTACATGGATTACATTTAGGACATATAAAATTTAATAAGGTTAGAGTTCCAAAACAAAATGCTCTTTTTTACAAGGAATTAAAACCGGAGCAGAAAAAAGCTCAATCCGGAAAAACTGCTGCAATAGCAAGTTTACAAAATATGCTTGGACCTGAACGTATTATCCTTTCTGTCCAAGCTCTTGCCGTTGCAAAACGGGCAATTGATACTGCAATCCCTTATTCAATGGAGAGAATTCAATTTAAAAGACCTATATGCGAATTCGAAGGAGTTAATTTTAAAGTAGCAAAAATGGTTACAAAATATGAAGCTGCTAAATCATTACTTCAAAGAGCAATAGCAAATATGGAAGATGGCGTACTGGCAGCAATGACAAAATTATTTGCATGTCAAAATGCATTTAAAATATGCGATGATGCACTTCAAATTCTCGGAGGTATCGGTTATACTAATAAATATCCTGTAGAACGTTGTCTAAGAGATGTAAGACTCCTAAGAATTGGAGGCGGAACTGATGAAGTAATGCAATATATTATTCAAAAAGGAATTTATAAGAAAAAACAGGAAGAAAAAGAAACAATTGAGATACCAAAAGCAGGATTCTTTGGAATTGATAAAGAACCTAAAGAAGAATGATCATTACATTCTTTTTTATTTTTTATTTTGTAATTTTTTAATTTTACTTTACGTGAGTAAGGGATTGTTCTAAAATATTAAAAATATTAAAAAATTGAATAATATAAATCATAAACCAATTTATTTTAAGAGGTTAATTTAAATGCAAAATAAAAATAGAATGATTGTAGCATTATTTGTAATCCTCGGGGCAATGGGCTCTCTCGTTGCTGGAGGTGTACTTGTTGTCACAAGAACTTATGATATTACCAAGGATAAAGCAATGTATTTTCAAAATGAATATACTTCTAAATTTGATGTTTATGTAAATAATAATGATAAAGCCGATACTTTGACCTTTAAATCAGAAAAAACTGATGATAGCGATATTTGGAAAGCAGTAGTGAAATGGGATGATAAAGAATATAGCTCGGTTAAAGTAAGCGATAAAGGGCTCATTTTAGACAGCAATAATAAAGAAACTGATAAATATTTCTTCTTATGGTGGGAAGAGGAAGAATTATCATTAACCAATAATATAAATGGGATTGGACAAGCAATTATAAGTACCGAAAAAGAAAAAGAAATTCTAGACCCTTATGGTCTCTTTCTAAATGCCTCCGAAACATATATCGCAGAATGTAAAAATTCACTTGTTTATTTAAAGGGAAGATTTGCGACTCAAGCGTCATTTGAGTATGTAATTTATAGAAAATCCGATGGCAAACAAGTTGGACATGCTATCATAGACATGACGAGCGGAATTGCTTTTGAATTATATCTTTATGAGGATGGCTTTAAATCAGTTTCTATGTATTTGAAAGATACGAGTTTTATAATTTCAAGGAATAGATATCGCTTGCTCACAGCTGCCAGTATTATTTTACCGATTACCGCAGCATTAATATATCTTTTCTTTAAGAAGCGGGGCTTGGATGCTGAAGAATTAAAGGATTGTACTTTCTTGGGAACAATTGGTTGCATCGGTGTTTGGATCGATCAATTCTTTGATTTCTGGTTTACAACAACCGATCTAATGCCGATTGTCATTGCGGTGCATTTTATTCCGATTGCGTTGATTTTAATTTTCAAGCGAGAATTATGGCATTTTATCTTCATTCCGCTTTTAGAATTAGCGTTATTTGGATTGTTCATATTCTTTAACATGGGATTATACGTACTATGGTTAGTATACGGGAATTTTATGTTATTTTTAGCACTTTTGGCTTACTTTCGATTTACGGATACTGAGAACAAGCGATAAATAATTTAATTAATTTCTATTTTCTTTTTTATTATTTATTATTTATAAGTAGAAATTTTATTTTTTTAAGATATTTTAAATGATTTAATGAAGCCGAGATTACCGCCTGGACAGCATTTAATTAGAAATAAAGATAAATTTCCGGTCCTTCAAAAAGGAGAAATCCCTCATATTAAAAGAGATAGTTATGAGCTTAAAATTACGGGAGAGGTAAAAAATCCTATTAAATTATCTCTAAATGACTTAAAAAGATTATTAGATTCGGAAACAATTGTAGATATTCATTGTGTTACCTCTTGGAGTAAATTTGATACGGAATGGAAAGGAATTTCTTTTAAAAAACTTTTTAATATCGTTAAACCGAAAGAAAGTGCGAGATTTATAGAATTTAGATGTGCAGACGGAGGATTTACGACAACAATTCCAATCTCAAAATTATTGGAAGATAATTGTTTATTAGCATTAGAATATGAAGGAAAACCCCTTACAGACGAGCATGGAGGACCACTTAGGGCAATTATTCCGCATCTTTATTTTTACAAATCGGCTAAATGGATTATTGAAATTAATTTTTTAAAAGAAGATAGATTAGGATATTGGGAAAGAGCAGGATACTCCAATAAAGCAGATCCTTGGAAAGAGCAACGCTATCGCCAAGATAATGAAAGAGAATAAATCAATAATAATTGACTCTCCTTATATAATAGAATTATTATCAATAAAAAAAGGATTTATATAAAAATTAATCGTTATTTCTTGAAAACTGAATTAAATTAAAATGATAAATCAAAATATAATATTGAATTAGGAATCCCGCCGATTCAAAGGGAATATTATAGCCATACATAACAACTATTTGTTCGATTAAACTTGCAGTCTCATAATAATCATCTTTTTTTATTTCAATAAACCTAATTCCCAAAATATGGTTTGGTATAACAAAAAACATCGTGAATAATATAATTCCAAGATAGAAATAAAATAAGGTAATTCTATCCTCCTTTTTGACTTTAGGATAAAATAGAAAATACAAAATGGGGATTACATAAAATAAAACCTCAAAAAGAATATTTAAAGGATTAAAAATGATTCTTCTGGTAATAGAACGCTCCGTATTATCAAATCCAATTTGAAGTCTTGCGAGAATTCCGCCTACGAATATTAGAATAAAAAGTATTATTGATAATGATAAAAAAAACTTAAAAGAAAAACGATTTTTATCCGTTATATATTTTACAAAATGATATCCTGCCAAGCAAACAATTCCTCCTTCAAAAAAACCCATTATAAAGCAAATATAAGGATATCCAATACTTATATTAAATAAATAAGCTCCTTCTATGACACGTATACCTAATCCTTGGGCAATCAATTCTAATGTAGAATGTGCCAATCCTGTTAATAAGAAAACCCAAATTGATTTTCTGTCCTTTCTTGTCTTATATAAATAAATAACAATAAAGAATACAAAAACATTTGCTATAAACTCGAAAGAATATAATATATATGAGCTATGCCTTGCTATGTAATATTCATTTACAAGCATTATATATCATTATTTTTTATTTATTTTATTTGTTAGGAATAATTTTTAGCATGAATTAAATCAATACGATAAACGTTTAAAATCATCAATAATTAGCAATTTGTTATTCTCAATTTTAATCTTCGATAATATACTTTATTTTAAGGATCAAAACTAAGTTTTAATTAACAAATTCAAATATTATAATTCATAAAACCAAATTTTTTAAGTAAAATCCCTTTTTTTCTCTCAACGTTATAAAATTTTACTAAATTTTGGGAAAAGTGCATTATATTGATAAAATTTAGAATATCATTGTTTATTTTAATGGCTATAATAATTACATTAATAATTTCTGTGAAAGATTTTAATTTTAACACAGCAAACTTAAATTCGGGAGAAAAATTTGAAAATTTATCAACCTCAACATCAACTATAAATGAAGAATGGGTTCGAGTTTTAGAAAATTTCAATCCAAACGAACAAGAACACGTAGCCGTAGACTCTAATGGAAACTCATATATATTAGTCTACAAGGGAAATAGTTCCGCCAGAAATGTTTATATATTTAAATTTGATTCTTTTGGAAATTATCAATGGAATGTATCATGGGGAAATGAATCTCTTTATAATAATCCTTCTTCAATTGTCGTTGGCAAATCTGATTATATCTATATTACGGGAACAACAAATGTATATGATATTAAAAAAGACTTTTTTGTAGCAAAATTCGATACCTCGGGAAATTTAATCTGGAATAGAACATGGGGGACTTCGGACTATGATATCTCTAATGATATTGGCGTAGATAATCAAGGAAATGTTTTTATTACTGGTTATTGCAATGGTATACGAGAAGATGCTGTTT
>CAZVTX010000074.1:0-12838 GCA_964629395.1 uncultured archaeon | reverse complement strand
AATTTAATTTTATTAACAATCTCAGAATTTAATTGAGCATTATAATAATCTCCGGGCTTAATAAAAGGAACAGCATAACAATCATGCGCTTGGATTAATAGAAGTTCTTTCCAAAGCGTTTCAAGGATGGTATCATTATTAATTTTTACATAAAAATTTGCCAAACAATTTATGGATTCAGCGGTAATTAATGCAATTTCGGAGTTTTTATTTTGTAAAAGTAATTCCGGTAAAATAAAGAGCGAATTACCGAGTAAGAAGTCATCCCTACAATATTTTATACATTTTTCAATATTTATCCTATTAAAAATTTCCGTAGAGGTTGAAAAATGCCCGAATAATTCCGAAAAACTTGATATACGAAAAATATCTTCTTGAAAAGGCATATCCATAACGAGGTCTTCTATATTTGAAAATAAAATCTCTTTTAAAAATGGGCGCGTAAGTGCCTGCGTTAATAAGTGCGGAATTTGTTTGAAAAAAGTTCCGTGAAAATATTCTCCGTTATATAAGCCAGTTTGATCTATTAATGCGGGAATTTCCGTGCCGTCCAAGCCAACCCATTTAATAACTGCTGAATGTGATGCGGGATTTAAACCTAAAAGCCTTGTCCGAAGTGAGCCGTATTTCAAACCAAAACCTTTTAGAATCTGGGGTATTTGCGGATGATAGGATGCCTCTGAACAATAAAATATGTGACATTTTAAGCCCATTTTTTTAAGCGCTCTTAAACCAAATTCAAAATGTTTTATATTGGATTCGGGACCGATAATTAAATTGTAAGGCTGAGCATAGGAAGGATTTATAAGTTCAATTTTTCCATCCCGAACTTTATTTAATAATTCAGAAAATTTCTTTGGATAATGATTTTTTAACCATTCAAGACAGCTAACGGCTATTTCTAAATTAAGCGGGATATCATTATTTATAGCATTTTCCAATTTTTTAATCAAAATATCTAAAGCATATTCGGGAGAATCAAATTCACAAAAACCGATATCATCTATGATTATACCGCCATGTAAACCTATAATATAATAGATTTCAGGGCTAATATTTCGTGATATTATTTTATTTAATTGATTTATTATTTTTTTGAATAATATTTCTTGCGTATTATCCGTTTTAGCTGAAATTAATGCCTCGAAATTTTTATATATTCGTTTTAAATCGTTCTTTTTAAAACTAAGGAGTAGATTTTCATAAAAATCCTTAATTAATTTTATTACATTCGATAATGCATTTATATCTTCTTGCTTCATTATTTTTACGGTAATGGCTTATCTTTTTCTATATCAGAAGGCTCCCGCCCCTTTTCTAATTGCTCAAACCACCATTTATCTGTTGATATAATTTCTTTTGCCTTTTCGAGAACATTCTCAATTTGATCTTGCTTTATAACCACTACACCGTTTATATCACCGAAAATTAGATCGCCAACATCTATAGTCCTGCCGCCGCATTGAATCGATTTCATGACCGAATCCAAATCAACGACCATTCTACCTCTAATTGATGAACAAATTATTCCACGTGAAAAGATCGGGAATTTAAGATCTAATACCTGAGGAATATCCCGAATTGGGCCGTCTACTAAACCGCCTCTAAATCCTAAGCCGATCATAATTCTGCTTGTGCTTTGTCCTAAGCCCGCTGCAATCATTTTTCCCGACATATCCACGCAAATAATCGGAAATTTAGGTGCTTTCCTCATAAATTTCATTAATCGTGCAATAATATGCCTATCGAGCGGCTCATCCGAAGAAACCATTTTCATAGTTGCTGCAAAACCCAAAATTCTCGCTCCCGGAAAATTGGGTCTGATTTCGTGATCAAGAAAACCGGGTTCTAGTCCGAGCTCATCAATAGCATCCGATACCGCACATGTATATAATTTGGAATATTCTTCTAAAATTGCCTTTAATTTATTCTCATCCATATATATAATTCTATTTATAATATTAAAAACAATTTCTAATCAATAATATTTTAATAGAAAAAGTGAGGAATATGACAATCGAAAAAAATCAGATTAATTTAAAAAAAAGGAGCGATACAATATTTGAAACGATTAAAAACACAGCTTTTAATTATGTGACAACGGGAATCATTAAGGGATTAGGACTCGATGATAATGATATTAAAAAAAAGCCATTTATAGGGGTTGCTAATACTTGGAATGAATTGAATCCTGGGCATAAACATTTAAGAATGCTTGCAGAAGCCGTTAAATACGGAATTATTGAAGGAGGAGGAATTCCCTTTGAATTTTGTACAGTAGGACCTTGCGATGGATGGGCAAATGGAAATGAGGGTATGAGACATATTTTACCGCAGAGAGATGTTATCGCGGATTCTATTGAATTAATGGTGGAAGCCCACCGATTAGACGCTTTAGTAACTATTTCATCATGCGATAAAATTAATCCTGCTTGTCTAATGGCGGCAATAAGATTAGATATTCCCACTATATGCGTTCCAGGAGGGCCGTGTCTATATGAAATAAGATTCAAACCAAATTTTATCGGAATAGATCAAGAATTATACGATGATTTTTATAACAAAGCGGCTTGTGTTGCATGCGGGACTTTAGGTGCATGTGAAATTATGGGAACGGCGAATACATTCCAATGTCTAATGGAAGCATTCGGAATGACATTACCAAATGCAGCAACAGCTCCAGCAGTTTCCACGGAAAAATATCTTGTCGCTAAAAAATCCGGAAAACAAATAATGGAATTATTAAAAAAGCAAATTACACCTTCCCAAATAATGACCGAGAAATCCTTAGAGAATGTAATGATTGTTAATGAAGCGATTGGCGGCTCAACCAATGCCACTTTACATATTCCCGCAATTGCGCATGAAATGGGCTTGGATTTTGATTTAGAATCCTTTAATGAATATAGTAAAAATACGCCGATGATTGTAAATATCTATCCTTCCGGAAAATACGGCATAGTGGATCTCTATAGAGCTGGGGGCATACCCGCAATATTAACCCGATTAAAAGATAAATTAAATTTAGATTGCATGACAGTTTCCGGGAAGCCTCTCGGAAAGACAATAAGACGGATTAAAGTATTGGATGATGATATTATACGTCCGTTAAATAATCCGATATATCCTGAAGGAGGAACCGTTATTCTAAAAGGCAATCTGGCACCTAAAGGAGCAGTAATAAAACAATCTGCCGTTAAAGATAGAGAAATGTTAGTTTTTGAGGGACCCGCATTATGTTTCAATTCTGAGGCAGATGCAATAAAAGCATTATCTCAAAAAAAGATAAAAGATGGATCCGTATTAGTGATTCGTTATGAAGGTCCAAAAGGCGGACCCGGAATGCCCGAATTATTAGCCCTTACGGCAAATCTTATGATGCTCAAATATCTCTCGAAAATAGCATTAATTACTGATGGTAGATTCTCAGGCGGCACTTCAGGACCTTGTATAGGGCATGTAAGCCCCGAAGCGTATGTCGGTGGTCCGATTGCAGTTATAGAAAATGGCGATATCATAAAAATAGATATACCTAATAGAAGTTTAAATGTCGATTTATCAGAAAACGAGATCCAAAATAGATTAAAAGAATGGAAGCCGATAGAAAAAGACATAAAAAGTAGGGCACTTCTTAAATATAGAGCATTGGTAACATCTGCAGATAAAGGTGCAATACTTAAATATTAAAAAAATAAAAAAATTTTTATTCTTTTAAACCTTTTACCTTCGCTCTCTTTTCTTCATGAATTTTTTCCAATTTTTCTCTTATATCTTTCAAATAATCGCCATCAAGAGGATATTTTACCATAGCAAGAATTATTATCGTTAACGCTATTGCGGGAAATAAAAATGCCAAAACTCTTAAACCCATGATAACTCGCGGTGTTACTGCCTCCGGCTCGTAAATTGCCCAACCCGTATTGGTAAATACTAAACTTATTGCTAAAAACACAAAAATTGTTGCCAACCTTAGAAAAAAGATATAAAATGCGAAATAACTGGCATCATTTCTACTTCCTGTAAGAACTTCATCTTCATCTATTATTGCAGCAACAATTAAATCTTTACTGTATAGAGAACCCGCCAGACCAATACCAATTAGAAAGAAAACAATAAAACCTGCAGAAATATCTGTAATAAACAAAAGAGGTACTAAAGTCAGAATCCATACAAATGAAGATATCATCCACATCCTTCTTATTCCGATTTTAGCTGCTATAGGACGCCAAATGAAGGTTATTGAAATAGCTGCCGATATGAATGTAATCCCCAGCATTAGCGATAAAAGAAAAGTTTCTCCTTCGCCTACATTTAAAACATATTTTCCGTAAAGTGGAACAATTGTCGGAAGCATCGTGGTGACAAACATATCCCCCATAAAAGCGGGTATTGCCCGTCTAAAGGATTTATTTTTTAAACTCCTTTTAAATCCTTCAACAAACCCCGGTGTCAATTTATAATCTTCACGGAATTCTTCTCGCTCTCGTGGTGTAAATTTTAGGAAAATTAGTCCTATAATGATAATAAGAATCATTAGAACAATACCGAATTCCGCATATTGATTAAGACTTTTAGGATCTGAATAATCAGAAATAAAAAAGCTCGGTAAAATGAAGGCAAATATTAGCCCGAAAATCGCAAAAACCTGTCGAATATTATTCGCTTTTAATCTGGCTTCTTCCGTAATAAAAAGTTCGGGAAGCAATGAAGTGAGATTTATATCGTATGTAGTATAGCACATCTCAAAAATTAAGATAATAGATACAAAAAAGGCAAAATTAATTATTGCATCTTTAATTCCGTATGATAATGGAGGAAAAAAGAGAAAAAACTCCGCTACTGCAAGCGGAACTAAAGCAATCATAATATAAGGGCGACGTCTGCCCCATTTAGTATGTGTTCTATCACTAAAATAGCCCATAATTGGGTCATTGAATGCATTAAATATTGACCAGACAATAAAGCCAATTGTAATTAATACAACATCGAGCTTTACTACAGCATAATAAAACGTGAATACGAGAAAAGTAAATGATTGATAAGCCGTAATGAGAGATAATTGGCCGAAACTATAAGCAACTGCGCCTTTTGCAGAAAATTCTCTTGAATCAATTTCGTTCATAATATTATTCGTTCATTACTTTTTTTAAGCGTTATGACGTTAAATAAAACTCAGAAAAAATTATTTAGGTAATTGATTGCTACACGGAATTACTCCCACTCTTAAATTAGATCCTAAAGTCCCTTCGAGTTTTTTAATTATATCTCCAAAAGTTCTACTAAAAATCGTTTGAGGTGGATAAAAATGCAATACATCAAACTTATTTACATTTGGGGAAAATAAACCAAAAGTATTATTTTTAATTACAGCTTTAAAAATTATTGAATCGCCCCAATTTTGATATAATTTAGCACCTGTTTCGCCTTGTAATGAATGATAACCGCGACCTTCACTTGCAGCAGTCATAATTACAATTGCTCCATTTCGCTTTATAAAACGTTTAGAAGCCAAAAAGAAGTTAAATCCTTTAACCGATTGAGAAAGTTCCGTATCTTCGGGATATAAATTAAAAAAGCACGCATCTAATTTTAACTTAGGAGGGATCTCAGTTCCATAGACTTCTCTGTTTTTTTCCATAGCTTTCCGATGGGCTTCTATGAAATCACCCGCATATACGGCAGCAATTTTTCTTTTTAAATTGGGAATAATATTAACCGAAAAATCAAGTCCCGCAATTTTGCATACATCCTCAATATCTTTTCTTAATTCGGTCACGATCCCCAATCCAATACCTATACCTCTAACACCTGCTTGATGGTTAGCTGCAAGCGTTTCTATCCCGCACATACCAGGCAAAATTGTTTTCGCACCGCCTCCAAATCCCGCTAAAGGATGTGATAATACTGAGCCTACAGAGATTTTTAAATCTGCCTCGTAATATGTAGTGTTGATATGAATGGGAGTTCCTTTTTTAGAATCTCCGATATATGTAAGATTCTCATAAGGATGATGATTTTCAACATTGAGCAAATCGATTAATTCCTTTCCGATCTTTTTAATCGAATCAAATCGATTCATCGGGCGATGAGAACCGAGTGCATAAATTAGGGTAATATTTTCTGTTTTTATTCCTGCATTATTTAATTTATTTATAATAATTTTTAAAATATCACCCAAATATGAAGGACGGGAAATATCTTCAACGGCAATCACAGCATTCTTTTTGCCTTTAGCGAGCGATTCAAGGTCGGGAGAATTTATAGGATTATCGATTGCTTTTTTTATATCATCAACATTTATTTCGGGGGCATCCGCCATTTTTAAAATTTCAACTTCCCAAGAATCGGGAAATTCTAATTCATACTCAATATCTCCGTACCATGCCGCCCAGGGAATTCTTACAATTTTCGCCATACCAAAATCCTATATTTTTAGATTAAATTATATTAAAGATAATTTATAATTGACAATTTATTAAGTCTTTCTTTAGTTGGAATTCCGTTTTCGTCCCAACCACGAATTTTATAGTATTCAGAAAGCATATTATCAATTTTTAATACTTTATTCCTTGCTCGTCCCTTATCTAATAGTGTTTTTGCCAATTTTTCGGGAATTCGATCATCATTCTTGGTTATTCCACATTTGACATTAAAGAGTCGTTTTAGATTAAAAATTCGCTCTCCTATTTCAATCAAATCCGATAATGTAAATTTAAATCCCGTAAGATAATAAATAGCATCTAAAAGCCGATCAAAAAGATCTTCTCTAACAAGCGTGCCCGTCGATATTGTCTGACGGCAAATACCGAGTGAATTATTAATTTCGGAAACATTTTGAGTTACTACAATATCTATCGCAAATTTTGGATTATCCTGCGTTCTCTCTCTAATCGGAACCTCTTCATTAATATCTAAAGATCTACTAAGTTTAGAAAAACCCGAATAAATATCCGAACCTAAACCTCTTAAATGGCACGCTCCACGGTTAGATGTAGCATATTGAAGTCCTAATGGAAAATTGGCTCTAGGCTCATGCATAGGAACTTCTAAACCTTTTATCTCTACAGCGTAGAAGTCTGCTCCTTTTCCGATAATTTTTGCGGCTTTTCTACTTCCTTGACTTAAAATCTCTCCAATTCCTTCTTTTTTACATATCATTTCCGTTAATTTAATAATAGAATCATGATCGCCCCAATTTAAAGGAAATCCGATATCTTTATCAGTTAAAATTCCATTATTATATAAATCTATTGCAAATGCAACCGTGCAACCAGTAGAAATTGTATCAACACCGTATTGATTGCATAAATCGTTAAGATAAGCAATAGATTCTATATTATCATTTAAGCACATCGAACCAAAAGCAGCAACCGTTTCATATTCAGGTCTAGAAGCTCCCGACACCTTATAAGGACCTTCCTTTACCTCAACTTCTCCTCCGCAGCTAAACGGACACAAATAACATGGTCGTAATCTTACAAGCATTTTTTCAGCAACCACTGCTCCCGATATCTGAGTCACTCCTTTCCATTTGCCCATTGCACCCCAATTCTGGTGAGGAACATCAGAAAATACCTCAAATACATCTATTCCGTTTGTCCCGATTTGGTGCATCGTTTTAGCCATATTTGAATCTTTAAAATCCTTAAACAAGTTTCGGGTTATGTTCTTAAATTTTTCCTCATCATAATATTCAATTTTAGCGGAGCTTTTTACGGCAATGGCTTTCAGATTTTTTGAACCCATTACCGCACCCATCCCGCTCCTTCCAACGGCTCTGTAATGATCATTTAATATACAGGCAAGAGGGATCTGCATTTCTCCGGATGGCCCGATTAATGCAATTTTATATTGTTTATCCAGTTCAGAATGAAGGACATCCATAGCCTCTTTCACCTTCAAGCCCCAGATTTTTGAGGCATCTCTTAACTCATAACCATCATCATCTATTTTTAGATAAACAGGAGATTCAGATTTTCCTTTAAAAATTAAACCGTTGTACAATTTCCTTAATTCCGGACCAAAAAAGCCTCCCGATACACCTTCGCCGTGAATACCCGTTAGCGGTGATCTTGCCGAAATTGAATAGAATCCCGAGCAAGGATATGTTGTTCCTATTAGTAAACCAGTCATTAAGATTAGCGGATTCTCAGCGCTGAGCGGCTCAAAATTATAAACCTTTTCCCGCATAAGATATTCAATTCCTAAGCCCACTCCGCCGAGAAATTTTTTTATAAGCGTTTGATCGTAATTTATTTCTTTAAACGAGTGATCATTAAGATTAATTTCTAAAATTTTATGATTATAAGAAGATTCCATATAAAAATATTCTATAAACAAGCTTTTAAAATTTAGATTTTCAATAAAAAATAATTTTTCTTATATTATAAAAAAATATTAATTTTGCAAATATGTTTATATATATTACTAATTGAGCTTAATTTGTAATAATTTATCCAGCCTATCTTGCATTCCTAATCTTTTGACCTCTTTTTTAAGCAAATCTAAATCTATTCTATCTTTATTAGCGTGGAATATGGTTAAAAAGTCAATAACATCTTGAAATCCTAATAATTTTGAGTTAGAGATTGATGATATATCTCCCATATAAATAATTTTTCCGATTAAAATATTATTTAATGATGCTATATAAATCTTTTTACCGAAAACATTTTCGCAACATGCTGAATCTAAAGTCATTTTTTCTATATTGCTTTTAGCAAATTTGATATCCAACCTTAAAAAACTTTTATTATCAAAAATGGATACATTTGTATTTTCCTTATAGGCCATATTAAATTGGTCCCTCATAACATCGAAATCATTTTCCTCAAGTAGATCAAGAAATAAATTAAATTTAGATTTATCATCTTCAATAATTATATCTATATCTTGTGTATTTCTGATATGTCCGTAATGGATAACTGCAACACCGCCTACTATTACATATTTAAGCTTAGATTTTTCAAAAATAATACTCAATCGTTCTAATAGATTGGAAATTTCAGCCAAATTTTACCTGCCTCTTTCGATTTTCTTTAAGTTTAAAATAATAATTTTGATTTTCCCTAATTTTTCGCATTATTTCTTTCTCCGACAACTTAGGGTATTTTCTTGTCATCTGTTCTTTTAATAGTGATAAAGATTCATGTAAAAAATTATCAGCGATCTCTAATGGTTCAGTTCCCGAGTTTAAAATACGAATTGCAGAGTTTATTTGATTTTGAATTTTCTTCAGTCTAATCCTTGAAATATCAATAGAATTTTCAAACATTTTATTAAAAAATTACTTTTATGGAATTATTTTCATTAAAATTTAAGCAAGTTAAAAATAAATAATCTTCTTTATTGATGATTTTTTTTATTAAAATTTGATTTCGGAGCACCGCAAACGCAAGTCCAATCATCCGGTAGATTTTGGAATAGAATCTCCATTTTAGCATCGTCATATTCAAAACCGCAATTTCCGCAAATCCATTTATAAAATTCCATGACTTCTCTTAACTCATTTTCATTTATTTTATGTTCAATATTTTTATTAAGATATGTTATAGGCTTTTTATCACCGAAGACTATGGCTCCTTTAAGAATATCGTTATTTAGTACAATTTTTTTATAACATTTGCCCTTTTCGTCCTTAATTTTTAGAATCTCCCATCCGGCACCTATTTGATCTTTATCTTCGGGATCGAAAATTCCTATTGATGTGAGGTCAATTCCTACGATTTTAAGTGTGTTTTTAGGCGTAGTACCGTTATATTTTAAATCCTTTTTACCGAGAACCGATGATGCAATTATTTTAGCCTGTTCCATACATGCAGGAATAATGCCGTATACTCTTCCGTTAAATTCGGCACAATCTCCAACGGCATATATATCATTAACATTCGTTTCCAGGAATTCATTTACAATAATACCTCTGTTTACTTTTATTCCAGCATTTACAGCTAAATCTACCGTAGTTCTTATACCCGCTTGGATAAGAACTATTTCTCCCTTTATTATTGTTCCATTTTTTAGTTTTATCCCATCAATATCATCTTTACCGAGTATTTCTTCTGTTGCAGCATTTAAAACTACTTTTATTCCCATTTCCTCAATAATCTCCTTTAACATATCGCCACAATCCGCATCTAATTGTCGGGGAAGGAGTCTAGGGAAAAATTCCACAACAGTAGTGTCGATTCCGCAGTCTTTAATTTGTTTTGCCAACTCTAAGCCAAGTAGTCCGCCTCCTATAATAATCCCCTTTTTTACTCCATTTTTTTCAATATATTCTTTAATTTCTAAAGCATTATCAACCGTTCTTAAAGTAAAAACGCCTTTTCCTAATAGTTCATTAGCATTTTTAATAGGAGGAATATTTGGAATAGCACCTGTTGCGATGATTAGTTTATCATAAAAAATATCTTCAGAACCATCATTACTAGAAATTATAATCTTCTTTTCTGAAGGATTAATTTTTTGCACTTTTGTTTCTAAAATTAAATCAATTTTTTGCTGTTGATACCACGAATCTTTAAAAACAATTAAATCTTGAATACCAAGTTTACCCGATATCAATTCGGGCAATTTTACTCTGGTATAATAAGGATATTTTTCTCGTGAATAAATCTTAATCTTGACATTTTTATCAAGCGCCCTTATATTTAAGGCAGAAAAAGTTCCTGCAACGCCATTACCTATAATAATAATTTTCATTTTCTTATTTCATTTAAATCTTTAGAGAAAATTTCAAATAATTATTCATATTTTCTCTTTTTTTAACATGTTCTAATATAAATTTAAATTCTCACAAATACTAAGTATTCCTAAGAATTTTTAAAATATAAAAATAGAGGAAATTTTAAAAAATGGAAAAAGAAAGAATATCATATCATGAATCCGTCCAAAAAGTTTATGAAAGAATTAAGAAGGACGGAATAATAAATATCTGGGATAGGTTTGAGGCACAAGGATTTGGAGGAAATCCCGATAAAAGATGTCCATTTTGTTTGAAAGGGGCAAGATGTGATCTATGTTCTAACGGCCCATGTAGGGCAGATGCTTCAATAGATAAAAGGGGCGTCTGCGGAATAACGGCAGATGGGATGGCAATGCGTATGATGCTGTTAAGAAATATTTTGGGGACTTCAACTTATCATTATCATACGGAAACAACCTTAAGAACGCTCATTGGCACTGCGGAAGGTAAAACACCGTTTGAAATTAAAGAGGTAGAGAAATTAAAGTCATTTGCGACACGTTTAGGTTTAGATACGTCCGGCACCGAGAAAGATATTGCATTAAAGTTATATAATTTTGTTAAAGAAGATTTTAACAGACCTTTCTACGAGCCGAGTAAAATTGTAGAAGCATTAGCCCCAAAAGATAGAAAAGAAGTCTGGAAAAAATTAGGCATTTTTCCTGGTGGTGTTTACGGAGAAATGATGTTTTCTACAAGTTCTTGTTTGACTAATATTGACGGATATTATGCAAGCTTGGCATTTAAAGCAATGCGTTTGGGTATTGCCATGGCTTATCAAAGCCAAATTGTTAATGAATTTGTTCAAGATATCCTATTCAATATTCCCAAACCTCATAAGATGAGGGTTGATTTAGGAGTTTTAGATCCTGATTACGTAAATGTAATTCCCAACGGGCACGAGCCTTTTATGGGATTTGCAATGGTCATTTTGGCAAGAAAACCCGAATGGCAGGAAAAAGCAAAAGCAGTTGGGGCAAAAGGATTGAGAATTATAGCAAATATAGAGACGGGTCAGGAGATGATCCAGAGATGGGAGATGGACGATGTATTTTACGGGTTTACGGGAAATTGGATCGCTCAGGAAGCAATTTTAGCAAGCGGATGTATTGATGCTTTCGTTTGCGATATGAACTGCTCTATGCCTATTGACCCGATATATGCCGAGAAATATAAATTCAAATTAATTCCCGTATCTGAAGTTATTGCTTTTGAAGGTGTTGATGAGAGAATTGATTATATTCCCGAAAAAGTTGAGGAACAAGCTGCAGAAATCTTACAAATGGCAATTAATAATTTTAAGGAACGTAGAGCAACTATTGAACCTGTAAAAGGATTAAGATTGGGAGAAGCTGTTGTAGGTTTCTCTACGGAAAGCATTTTAGAAGCATTAGGTGGATCTTTAGAACCGTTATTAAATGCGATTAAAGATGGAACCATTAGAGGCGTGGTTGGATTGATTTCTTGTACAAGTTTACGTGATTATGGGCAAGATGTGCATACAATCAATATTTCGAAGGAATTAATTAAAAGAGATGTCTTAGTATTATCAATGGGTTGCGGAAATGCAGCACTTCAAGTTGGAGGATTATGTTCACCCGAAGCTAAAGATCTAGCCGGACCGGGATTAAAAAGATTGTGCGAAAAATTGGGCATTCCACCCATTTTAAGTTATGGAACTTGCACTGATACAGGAAGGATTGCGGATCTTATCGGTGCAATATCGGAGGCATTAGGCGGCGTGCTAATTCCAGATTTACCTGTTGCTGTTGCCGCTCCCGAATATATGGAGCAAAAGGCGACTATTGATGCAATTTTTGCTCTTGCGTTTGGATTATATACATATGTAAATCCCGTGCCTACCATAACCGGAGGACCCGATTTGGTAAAATTATTAACTCAAGATTGCAAAGATTTAACTGGCGGAATATTAAATGTAGAAACAGATGCTAAAAAGGCGGTCGATGCAATTTTAGAACACATCGAAAATAATAGAAAGAAATTGGGAATTTAGATTACAATAAAATAAAATATAATTTATTTATTTTTTTTTCCTCATGATATTTTGACAAGTAATTTTATAATGCATAAAAC
>CAZVTX010000073.1:0-12905 GCA_964629395.1 uncultured archaeon | reverse complement strand
TATAACAGATTTAAGGGCTTCAATAACATTATTGGAATTATTAAAGAAATCATTTATGCTACCAATAAAAGAGAAATATTCTATTGAAAATATTAATAATATTACAAAAAATCTGCAAAATAAAAGGGATCAGATCGAAAAAGACTTAGATCCATTTCAATTTATTGATACGGCTGACGATAAACGAAAATCATTATATATTTAAAAATTAAATAATTCTTTTTCAAAATTTAATCTTATTTTTTAGAGAAAATTATTTTAATCATGCAATATATTAAATTTATATGAAATATATATGTGCTAGAAAAAGCTGCGGTAAAGAAGTAACTAAACAAGAACTTCAAGCATTACCAGGTATTAAATGTAGCCATTGTGGTTATCGAATCTTATATAAAAAACGACCCGACATTATTAAGAGAATAAAGTGCGATTAAAATTTTTATATTTGATTTAAATCAAATTTTAAATGCCCTATTAATTCTTTATATCTATTTCTTATAGTTGCCTCAGTTACTCCTGTAGCTAATGAAATTTCCTTTTGTGTCCTTCTTTCACCTTCTTGAATTGCAGCAACATAGAGAGCAGCACCTGCTAATCCTGTTGGTGCCTTTCCCGCAGTAATTCTATATTTTTTTGCTAATTTTAAAATTTCTGCTGCACGATTTAATGTCCTTCCAGATAAATTTAATTCAGCACAGAATCTTGGAATAAAACTAATTGGAGATGACACACCAATATTAATTTTTAATTCACTAACAATTAAGCGATAACATTTAATAATTTTTTTCTTATCAACCGTTGCAAATTCCATAAAGTCATCAAGAGTTCTCGGAACACCATTTAATCTACAAGCAGTATAAATTGAAGCAATCAGCATTGCCTCAATGGATCTTCCTCTTATAAGATTTTTAGAGGCCATTTTCCTATAAATATGAGCTGCAGATTCTTTAAGATCTTTGGAAATCTTTAACTGTGAAGCAAACCGATCTAATTCATTCATAGCATATGCCAGATTTCGATCAATAGATTTATTTGTTCTCGTTCTAACATGCCATTTTCTTAAACGATATACTTCTGCTTTCATTTTAGGTGATAAATTTTTTCCAAAAGCATCTTTATTTTTCCAACCAATCATAGTGCTTAATCCTTTATCATGTAAAGTGAGAGTTGTAGGCGCACCAACTCTTACCTTTTTAACTGCTTCTTCCGATGAGAACGCCCGCCATTCGGGACCAGAATCAATGATTCTTTGGCCTATCACTAATCCGCATAAATTACAGATAATTTCACCACGTGATTCATCCTCAATTAAATTATCATTTCCGCATTCCGGACATATATTCAAGTTATCAGAAGACATAATAATATATTCTATGAAAGTTTTCGATCCTTAATTTGAATAATAATTTACACATTTTTAAATATTTGCGTAAAAAAAAATTTCCAATTAATAAAATTAATTAAAAAAATAGTTAGATAATAAAAAAAGGAGGGAGAACTCTTAGCAATATTTTTGTCGGGGGAAAAAATTAAACTTTAAAAATAAAATAAATTTATATACTAATAATTTTTAAAAATAAGTTTTTAGTATTCTTAAATATATATTTAAATTAATGCCAAAACTTTATAAAACACATGGAAGATATTGTTTATTAAGAGCTTTTCCTACGAATTGCCCTAAATGCGGTGAAAAAGTTTTTTATTGGGAATGTAAGCATGGAAGTAAAGTTTTTTTCAATTATCCGCCATATGGGAAACTGATTCGTCATATTTGTCAATCATATTTAAAGAAAAATATTAAAGAAAAGTTCAAAATTATAGTTAAAACGCCGAAAATTCTGCCAGAAAATACTTTTATTACATGTCCCATTTGTGCAAAATCTTTCAAAAATGAAAATGCATTAGAACAACATATAAAAAGCTTAAGAAATATTGATGAAATGCATTATAAATATTATAATAATGAAATAATATTTGATGAATTAAGAAATGAATCAAATAGAAGGCAAAATAATTATTTTCCAAAATTTGGAAGAATAAATATTCGAAATAAAAAAAATAATTAACTTTGAAAGTTTATAGTTAAAGAAAAGAATTATAAATTATATTTTGTAATAAATATATATCATAATATTCTAAAATAAAGAAATTAGGGTTTAAAATATATGCCCGTAGATTACCAGACTGCAGTTTATAATTTAATGCAAGCCGAGCCTGCTATTATTGCAGTTGCTATAATTGAAGGAAAGGATACGATTGTATATAGCACGGATAATTGGGACATTTCTGCCGATGTAGGACGCGTTATGTCGAGTTGGGCATCTCAAAATGCTCAATTTATAATGATTTCTGGTGTAAAGTATTCTATGCTTCAATGTACCAGTGAACGACTTGTGGCAACTTCAATTAGGGGTGAAGGTCATATTGTTGGAGCAAAAGATGAAGAAAGAAAAATTATCGCTTATGTAGAGCCAGAAGGAAATATGAATACTGCATATATGGAAACTGCAAGGGCCTTAGCCTCATTAAGTACAAAAAAACCCTATCTTGATGATTCCGCACAATTAGGACGATATGGAGGTACTCCAGGCGGTACAGGTGCTTCAGTAGATCCCCAATTAAGACAAGAGATACAAGCTTTTTTAGATTGGATAAAGGATCCCGATGGTTTAGCAGGATATATAAATTATTATCTACAACAGAATAATGCCCAAATCATTAGTTCTCTATCTCAGATTTATACCGAATTGAGACAAATTTTTGGAGTATAATTCCCTCTATTTTTAATTATAATTTTTAAATATTTAGAAATCAGTTATAATTAATAACAAACAAAAATTAAAGTGAGAACCTTGGAATTTTACATAATTAAAGATGAAGATATTTTACTATCCAAGAACTTTACAGATTCAGATATTGTATTTATCCTAGATGGAAAAGTAGGATATATTTGGAAAGGCTCAAAGGCAATAAATTTAGACGAGATTACTGCGAAAAAAATAGACTCCCTTATTAAAGAAAAGTTTGATGAAATAAATTTCGTTTTGATTCCTGATATTGAAATAAGGGATGATGATAATCCTAAGTTTATCGAACTGAAAAGAGAAATTAAAAAAAGACTTGTAAAAGAAACCAAATATGTTAAGAAGAAAAACAAATTTATAGATAAAATTAAAAATTCAATTAGAGAATTTAAAAATTATGAAAATTCTTGGAAATGGCGTAAAAAGCTTTCAAATTTAACAACATTATGGAAATTAGCGATACTTAATATAATAATAATTGGATTTTCAATAGTTTTTATTTACAATCAGGCAATTTTGAATTTATCCATAGGGGATTTCATTCTATTATTTGTCTTTCTTATGTTATTTATTATTTTTATAATTAACCTTATTTTTGTAATTTTTCCGATGAAATTTCCCGTGAAGGTACTCAGTATAGGAAAAGGTTATTTTCTAAAGGAAGAAAAAGAAATATCGAGAATTGAGAAAATTAAAGGAAAGGAAATGCCTCAAAAACCTAAAATCCCCGCTGATTTAAAAGGAGAAATACCTATTCCGGAAATAAAAAAACCTCAATTACAAATCCAAATAGAACCGTTAAAATCAAAAAAGAAAATTAAAAAGGAGTCAAAAACAAAAATCATTGTAAATGGGGAAGAATATCAATCGGAAGAAGATTTAGCACTTGGAGTACCAAGTATACCAGAAGCACCAAAAAAAATGGAAAAAATAACAATAGATTCTCCCGGGTTATCAACTGCTATTTTAGATAAAGTAAAGGAATTAAAAAATCCTAAAACAGAAGTAGTTTTGGTAAATTGTGAAAGATGTAAAAGTGTTATTCCTGTGCCTGTTCCTAAAGATATTATCTTAAAATCAGAATTACCTGTCGTCCCCTTTAGTTATGTCCATAAAAATCCCGATAATAAGGATGAACATTGTATTACATTACATATTGATCATGATTTTGATATTAGACGGCAGAGAATCTCTGATGTGGTTATCTCCAAATAAAAATTTTATTATTAAATAAATTTTTAATTTGCTTTAAATTTATAAGAATATGGTGATTAAAGCAGGCGTAATCGCCGCAAGCGGTTATGCTGGTGGAGAGACTGTCAGATTACTATTAAATCATCCGAATGTAGAGCTTACTTATATTACATCCCGAAGATTAATATCTAAATATTTTCATAGTGTTTATCCTAATTTCAGAAAAATTTCAGATCTCAAATTTGAGGAATATAATGCTAAAAAAGCTGCTGAAAAATGTGATATTGTCTTTTTAGGAGTACCGCATGGAGTATCTCAGAATTTAGTTCCAGAATTATTGGAAGTTGGGCTAAAAGTAATTGATTTAAGTGCTGATTTTCGATTAAAAGATAAAAATGTTTATAAAAAATATTATAAAAAAGAGCATGAACATCCGGAGTTATTTGAAAAAGCCGTATATGGCGTACCAGAAATATATAGAGATCAAATTAAAAATGCGCAATTAATTGCCGTTCCAGGATGTCAGGCAGTAAGTGCGATTTATGGGCTGTATCCGCTTATAAAAGAAAATCTTATTCAGACGAATAACATTATCATTGATTCAAAGACGGGATCCTCAGGATCTGGAGCGTCTATTAACGAAGCATCTCATCATCCTGTAAGAGCAAATAGTATAAGGGCTTATAAAATGACTGGTCATAGGCATACCGCAGAAATAGAACAAGAATTAACAAATATACTAAAAAAAATTAATTCAAAAGCTCAACCTGTAAAAGTGGGGTTTTCCGCACATGGCGTAAATTTAGTGAGAGGGATTTTATCAACGATTCATGTATTTTATGATGAATCTAAAAATATTGATGATAAAATTCTATTTAAAATATTTCGGTCATATTATAATAATGAACATTTTATTAGAATAATTAAACAGAAAATCGGTATTTTCAGATTACCTGATCCAAAAATTGTAATTGGGACAAACTATTGCGATATAGGTTTTCAAATTGATGAACATATGAATAGAATTGTTGTAATTAGTGCATTAGATAATCTCATAAAAGGAACTGCTGGAAATGCCGTTCAGTGTATGAATATTATGTATAATTTACCAGAAAATATTGGTCTAGATTTTCCTGGGATTTTTCCTCAATAATATTTATGAAAAACCTATTAATATAAATGCAATTAAAAAAGGAATTAATAAAACACAACAAAAAAATAACCACCATGATAAAGACCAATTTACATAATCATTTGGTCTTAGAATTACATTACAATTAGGACAGCGAATTTGCCTATTATCAATTATTTCAGTATTACAATTATAACAAGTAAATATATAATTTTGAACTTTTGATTTATTTTTTCTATTTGGCAAAATAATTAATATTCTTAAGTAATTTAAATAATTAATATTCTTATGTAATTTAAAGATTTTTTAAAAAGTTAGAGGTTATTTGTGAAATGTCTGGATATATCGGAAAAAAAATTAGAATGGAGCGAATAATGAATAGAGAAACAAACAAAACCATCATAGTTCCAATGGATCACGGATTAACTGTTGGGCCGATAAAAGGAATTGAGAAAAATTTAGGAGAAATGGTAAATAAAATTGCTCTTGGCGGGGCTAATGCTGTTTTGGGGCATGTAGGAATTCCCTTATATGCTCATAGAGGCTATGGTCCTGACATAGGACTTATTCTTCATTTATCCGGATCTACATCTTTAAGTCCCGAATCAAATTATAAAGTTTTAGTTAATACTGTTTTAGAAGCATTAAAATTTGGTGCTGACGGTGTTTCATTACATATTAATATTGGTACAAAATCTGATCCTGAAATGTTAGAGATTCTTGGGAAAGTCTCCAGAGAATGTCGGGAATATGGTATGCCACTTTTAGCAATGATGTATCCTAGAGGTGAAAACATAGAAAATGAACATGATGTCGAAGTTGTTAAAATTGCCGCAAGAGTAGCGGCAGAATTAGGGGCAGATATAGTTAAAACAAACTGGACAGGAGACCCCGATTCTTTTAAAGAGGTTGTAGATGGATGTATGGTTCCCGTTATTATTGCTGGAGGTGAAAAAGGAGGTCTTGAAGAAATTCTTGAAATAACTAAACAATCAATTGAAGTTGGCGGTGCAGGAGTAGCATTTGGAAGGAATGTTTTCCAAGCTGAAGATCCAACTAAAGTTGTCAGAGCACTTTATTATATCGTTCATAAAGGATATGATGTTAAAGAAGCGATGAAAGAAGCAGGATTTTAATATTTAGATTATTTATAAATAATAATTTGTGTTATAAAATGAAATTAGTAGCCGAAGGGTCCAAAAGTTTAGAATATTTTTCAATTTATGCAAAAATATTTAAATTACATAAAGCTTATTTGTTATTAATATCAGATAATGAAGAAATGGGACTAGGAACAATTATTTTAGGAATTCCCTCGTTAATTAAAGATCTTAAACCAAATATCTCTTCTTATCAATTATTTGGGTTAGATGATAATATCTTTTACAAAATAATTGCCGAAAGAGCTGTAAATAAATTTAAAGTTCCAGTTCTTACAATAATTTTATTAAAAACTAAGTTTAATGAGAAAAAAATCCTAAAATCACTTATTAATTTTATAGATGAGCTTTTTGAAAAAGCAAAAAAAAAAGATTGAAAATAAAAAAATGAAAACCAATGATTTTCTACTAACAAAGATATTTGGAAATACCGTTAGGATAAAAGTATTTGAGATTTTAATAAGAAGTGCCTTAAAAAATGAAAAAGAATGGTTAAATATATCAAAAGTCGCTAAAATTGCTAATATATCCACCTCATCTTCCAAAAGGGTAATAGATGATTTAATTAAAGAAGGTTTAATTGTTTTAAAACCCGTACAAACCCATGCAAAAAATCCTGAAAAGGAAATTCAACTCAATTTAGATAATAAAATAGTTAGTGAGTTAATCTTTTTTTATCGGAAAGTGAAAGGTTTTATATAAACAAAAAATATAGTGCAGAGAGAGGGATTTGAACCCTCGAAGGCCTACGCCAATGGATTTCTCAAAAAAAGCTTTTTCTTGAGTCCATCACCTTTTATCGTGCCCAGTCTTTAAAAATGGGACACTTTGACCGGGCTTGGTTATCTCTGCTTATTATCAAGATAAATATATTAATTTTATTATAAATTTTTTTCGTATTTAAAAAGATAAATTTGAAATAAAACTAAGCTCCTGACATAAAGAAAAGCATGAACATTAAAAAACCCATTAAAACAAATAGAAAAATGAGCTGCATTTTTCCTTGTTTCTTTTGCTTCATTTCATATTTTAGATATTTATCTCTACATGTTTGGCTACAAAATTTTTTATCCGGCGGGATTGCTTTACCACATATAGAACAATGACTATGTGGGCCCCATTTTTGTTTAATCTGATCTTTCCAAGAACTATGAGACATTTTTATTATTAGTCAATTTTTTATAATAATAAATTTAGTTAAATATAATTTATAAAATACTCGTAAGCTTATAATTATGAAATTAGGGTTCCATAAGTTTTTCGTCCATTTAATATAATATCTTTAAAAATAGAGAGATTTTTTCCGTTTATTATTCGCACGGGAATCTTACTTCTTTTAAGAATTTGAAGAGAAACTGCATCAAAGATTCTGTATTCTCCAGCTGCTGCTTGTTCAGAGCCGCTTTTTTCTAAAATTAAAGATTCTAATTTATCATATGAGATTCTTTCAAAAAGTTTTGCATCGGGATATTTTTTTGGATCTTTATCATAAATCCCATCTACATCAGTAAGAATAAATATTTCTGAAGCATTAATAAATTCTGCAATTTCAAGAGCTACGGAAGTTGTAGATTGCCCTGGTTGAATTCCACCAACAACAGCACATGATTTATTAATAAGAGCAATTGCAAGTTCTTCTACATTTTTAGGAACTGAAGGATATACAATATCTCCTAATAATGCTATAAAAACTCGTGCATTAATTCTAGACACATCTATACCTAATAAATCACAAAAAGACTCATTTTTATAAATTGTTCTTACAGTTTTAATATAGTCTCTTGCGATTATTCCACCTCCAGTCACAATTACAATTTTTTCAAAATTTTTTATCTGTTTTATGAGTTTGCAGATTTCAGCAATCCATTCTATATTTAATTGCTTTTGATCATTAAAAAGCAAAGATCCGCCTATTTTTATTACAAATTTTTGAGTCATAAATCTTTCATTTTATTATACTTTTTAAAAATAATATAGTTAATCTAAAAAATTAAATTTCGCAAATAATGAATTCGATCATTAAAAATATAAAAGTTTTAGTACCTCATAGAATCTCAGGCTTTTTCGAGATCGTTGATGAAAAAAATGGTGTAAGAATAAAAGAATTAGAAAAAATAGGATCGAGAGGTGCTGGTTTCAATCTAAATGGATTTGGAACTACTGAAATACTAGTTGATGAATTAAATGATTCTGAGGATTTTCAGTGTAAAATTCTTATAAATGATAAAGTAGTAAATGAAAATGCCGAAACTACTATGTATATTGTTGAATATTTGAAAAAAATTATTAAAAAACCTTATTATTTAACTATAAAGCATAATTTTGATTTACCAGTAGGATGCGGATTTGGAGCTAGCGGGTCTGGAGCATTGGGAACGGTTTTTGGGATGAATTATGCTTTAAATTTACAATTAAATAGAGAAGAATGCGGTAGAATAGCGCACATCGCCGAAGTAATAAATCGAACAGGTTTAGGAACTGTGTGCGGTCAATTAAGTGGTGGTTTATGTATTTTAAAAGAACCCGGTTATCCATGTGTTTATGAATCGATAAAAATTTCCAAAGATATAAAAGTTATTTGTGGTTGTTTTGGCCCGATTCATACAAAATCTATCTTAAAAAATCCAGAATTAAGATTGAAAATTATGAAATCAGGAAGGCGTGCTTTATTGAAATTAATGGATTCACCAAATATAAAAACATTTGTAAAGGCATCAATAGAATTCGTAAAAGAAACTAATCTATTAAAAATTTTAAATTTAAATAAAACTGAAAATTTAATGAATGATCTTAATAAATTAAATATTATAGGTGCGAGTATGAACCAATTAGGGCGTTCGATATTTGCAATTTGTAAAACTTCAGAAATAAGTAGGGTTCTTGAAGTATTTGATTGTTATCAACCTGAAATTGAAGTATATAAATTAAAGATTTTTGAAGGAACTCCTATTAAAATTAAAAAAATTAGTGAGAAGCTTTATTAAGCTCCCTTGACTTTTGTGTGGCAACCTCAACAGCCCTTATTAAAGTAGATCTTAGACCCGCTTTTTCTAATTCATGTAGTGCAGTAATAGTTGTACCTCCTGGAGAGGTTACCATATCTTTTAATTCACCAGGATGTTTTCCAGTATCTAACACCATTTTTGCAGCGCCTAATGCAGTTTGAGCTGCTAATTTAAGAGCAATTTTTCTTGGCAACCCCATTTTTACACCCCCATCTGCTAATGCTTCAATAATTATAAAAAAATAAGCTGGACCACTTCCCGATAATCCAGTAACTGTATCAATATGTACTTCGTCAAGTTCTATGACAATCCCACCAGATTCAAATATTTTCTTTATGAAGTTTAAATTTTCGGGAGATACATATTTATTATAGCATATTGCAGAAGCACCTGCTCCGACTAAAAGGGGTGTATTTGTCATAATTCTTATTATCCCTATTTCATTTGAAATGAACTTCTTAATATGAGCAATTGAAACTCCTGCCGCAATTGATGCTAAAGTCTGTTCTGAATTTAAAACATTTCCTATTTCTTTTAAAACAGAATCAATAACTTGAGGTTTAACGGCAATTAATATTCTCTTTGATTTTTTTGTTAATTCGAGATTATTTTTAGCCGCATTTACACCTAAAGTTTGTGACAATTGGTTTTTAACGGAATCGTCTCTATCATAAATAATTATGTTATTTGGTTGGATAATCTTATTGTTTATTATAGTTCTCAGAAGAGCCGAACCCATCGTTCCTGTTCCGATAATTCCTAAATTAAATTCATGCATAATTATGAATTATTTTTAATTGTTAAATAAATTATTTAAATATCAAAAGTTCCTCCGAATTCAAATTCTTCGTCAATTATATCACAATTTTTTATTCCATAATCATTCCATAAATCAATTTCTAAAATTAATTTATTATTTGTCTTTTTAATTTGAGAAAAATTATTTTTAAGAAAAAATTGGATTCCTTTTTTATACATAACAGGCAATTTTACGATTATTCTTGCAATACCTCTTTCTTTCTGTAAATCTTTGAATTTTTCTAAAAGTTTTTTACCAATATTTTTTTTACGGAAATTTGGATTAATATATATTAAATAAATTTGCATAGTGGGGAGTATTTTATTTAATGAATCAATCTTTTTGGTAACATCTTCAGCGATCAAAATCCCTATTAATATATTATTATAATAAGCAGAAAGAATAAAGAATCTATCATTAAGGAATTTTTCCTTAAAATCTTTAATAAAATCAATGAAATCTTTCGCTATTAATTTAAAATCAATTAGATTATCTATATTTGCAATTTTAATATCAATTTTTTTATCATCAATATTCATTATTATTCTTAACTAAGCGTATAATTCATTTCTTAATATGCTAATTAAGTCCGATTTAATTTTACCTCGATCTCTATCAAATCCCTCGCAAACTAAACTTCTTACACCGATAATATCAGGTTTAATTTTCTTTATTTTTTTTATATCCTTTAATTTTAGGCTACCTGCTAGTGCAACTTGTAAATTTAAATCATGTGCTTTTTCGGTAAATTCTTTGATTGTTTCTATATCTAAAAAATCAAATAATCCTTTTCCATCCTTAATGAAAGTATCTACCATTGCGATGTCTGAATTTGATTTTGCGGCAATTGTAGGGATACTGAGAACTTCTGGAGCATAATTAATCCTTTTTTTATCCGCATATCCTGCCGCAACAACGAGAGCATTTTTATTATAATTTTTTACCGCTTTAACTACTTTTTCCATTAATTTTATTCCTTCTTTTTCATTTTTAGGGCCTTTCAAACCAACTTTTACGATATCTGCACCAGAAACAACGGCTCCCAATGCTGCTAGGGAAGCAGAACCCGGTAAATTTGGGAAATCTCCTATAGTTGCACTCAATAATTGATTACTATTTTTTGGAATTAATTCTTTCATACCTTTTATTATCCAAGGAAAATTTGCACCTAAAGATCCTTCTTTAGGATTTTTACAATCAATATAATCGGCTTTTCCTTCAATTACAATTTTAGCTTCTTCTAAATTTTTCGGACTTATTAATAGTTTAATTCTATTCATAAACATTCTTTATTAATATAAAAAAGAATTTAAAAATTTTTTAAAGGAAAATATAAAAAAATTATAATTTAATTCGAGTTTTCCTACGAGTTTTTATATAGAAATAAATAACTATTACCAGGATTAAAGTTAAAATTATGAAGAAGACGGAATAATAAAGAAAGGCTAAAACAGGATTAGATGTATCCGGGGCTTCTCCAGTTGGACTAATGGCAAACCAATATATATTTAAAGCAATGAAAATTACGATGGTAATTATCAGTGAGATTATTTTAATAGAAGCTCTCATAGTCAATCAAAATTTTTATTTATAATTCAGAATTTGTTTTAATCCAATTTAAATATTTAATTAAATAGAGATCTTATTTCCTAAATAATTTTTTATATTAAAAAAAGTATGATAATATTATGTCACCAAAAGAAATTACAAAGGTAGATATTACAAACGAAGTATTTAAGGAACCAATTGAAGTGATAAAACAATTAAACGCTCACATTGACGGGCTAAAATATACAAAAGTAATTCAAACTTTTGTAATGGAAGAGCGAAGATTAAATTTACAATTAGAGAAAGATGGAACGGTATTTTTTCGGGGTAAAATTGTGTGGATTGGAAATAAAAAAGATGATACAGAAGGAACAATTTTTTGTGTTGATTCACGAAATGAGTTAAAACAAATTAATCCTACTCCTGAAAATACCGAAAGTGTATTTATTGATGTTAAAAAAGATACAATTATTATAAAAACATCAACGAAATCTCAATGTGCTGTATGCGGTAAACCAATTGAGATTTTTGATAGTATTGCAAGATGTCCATCATGCGATACAAGAGCACATAAAGAACATTTAATAGATTGGATTAAAATGAAGCATTCATGTCCAGTTTGCAAGGAACCATTAGAAGTTTCGCCTACGGGTGCTATTATACTTAAGTAATTCTTGCTTTAAATTGGATTATATCATTTTTATTAATAGAACCATCATGTAAAGCAGTTGCTATTAAAACACCTGAAAAATTATTTCGATATATTAATTCAATATCTTGTATATTTTTAATACCTCCCCCGATTAATATATCTCCATTAAAATTATCCCGTATTTTTAAGAATAATTGAGGGATCCCTCCACATTTTTGGCCCACTCTAAAGAGATCTAATAAAATTATTTCATTTACTCCAATTTCATTTAAATCCCTAACTAAATCAATTGGATTTAATTTAGAAATTATATCACTCTTTGATAAAATTATTCCTTTATACATATCAATACTTATTATAATTTTTGAATTACTTAATTCATCTAAAGCGTTTTCAATAATTTTTAGATTTTTAATTGTTTCAATTCCTAAAATAATTTTATTTAAATTTAAATTAAGGTAAATTGAAAAATCTTTAATCTCTGAAATTCCAGGATCCAACATTAATTTAATATTTGAATTATTAAGGATTTTTGAAATTATTTTTATATTTGGTTTTTTATTAATAATTCCATCCAAATCTGCTATATATAGTTCTGAAAAGCCCATTTG
>CAZVTX010000072.1:0-13042 GCA_964629395.1 uncultured archaeon | reverse complement strand
CTAAAATTTAATAAATATTTTAAATCAATAATTAAATGCTAATACCTAATCGTATTTTAATTTAAAAATATAAATTTCGATTAGGGGATATCATAGTAAAATAATATAAATAGGTTAAGATAGATGAAGTGGAAATGTGATTCTTGCGGTCATGAGTTTGAATTAGATGATTTTCCCGAAGAAGGATTTAAATGCCCTGGCTGCGGTTCCACGGAAACTACTTTTAGCATCGTGGATTGAAAATATTTATAAAAAATAAGGAAAAATATTTGTTTTAATTTTATTTCTACCATTTATTAAAAACGTCTTCCGCAAATCCAATCATATCTTTTATTTCTATTTTAGTTCCATCGTCTAAAATAAAATACCCCGAAAATAAGCCAAATACTTGATGTTGGATGCTTTTTATTATTAATAGGTTTACTTTTGAATTTCTATCAAGTATCGGATTCATAATCATCTCAAATCTGCCGTCATTGCTGGTAAATTTCCAAGGTTTAAGATAATCTTTTTTATCAAAATGAAATTTGATTTGATCTAATTTATGTCCTTTTCCGTTATAAAAGACAATATTTTCGCTTGCATAAGAGCGATCACTAAAGCCATAACCTAAATTCCAACCAATAGGTGTTCCATCTTCAAGTCTTCCAGAAAGAGAGCTCCAATACCATCTATTTTTCCTTGTCCAAACGCCTCTGCCCCAATCTAAAACACCCATACTATCTTCTTCCATAAAAATATGTGATTTATTTCCGATTTTTACATATCCTTTTGCAGGCATACAATTGATTTTTTGATTATAATAAAATCTCGTAGGATCTTCCTTCCATGGTGTTGCAATTACGATTGTATCCATATTTGGGTCTTGTTTAAGAATAATATCAGCTTCTAATCCTTGTTTCTTGTTAAACTTAGGAAAGTCCACTTTTAACACGCGAGAATCGGGTTTTTTCTCGAAAAATACAGATACTCCTTTTTCTCTTAATATTATATTACCCTCCTCTGATGTTCTTGGGAGATTAAATCTTCCTTTTGTAAAAAATGTCATAACCTCGTCAGAAATAAATGTCTTTTTTTCAAAATCTAAGAATGTACATGCAATTAATCCTGCGAATCCTAAATCAGCAACTGTAAATGCCACGCCAAATTTAGGATTCAATATTGCATAGTAATCCCATTCCTTTATTCTAAGCGAGCCTGCTTTAATATTCTCCCGATTATAGTTCATTAAAAGCTTGCGAGCCCACCCTTTTTGAATTAAATATCCATTTTCATCCAATAACTCCGAAGGTTCCGTAATTTCAATTTGCATACTAAAACACTTTTTAATTCTATTGAAGTATTGTTGGATTATATCATTATAAAAATATAAGTTTAATGCTGAATAAAATTGACTAAAAATATAAATTTTTAATGATTTAAAATGGAATGTAATCAAGAACGATTAGAAAAATCGTGTCCGTGTACATATTTAGGCTGCTCTAGAAGGGGGAAATGTTGTGAATGTATAAGTTATCATTTAGGTCGAAATGAATTACCGGGCTGTGCTTTTGCAAAAATAAGCGAAGATGCAGAGCGTTCTTATAACAGGTCATTTGAATATTTTGCAGAATTAATCCTAAAATAAATTTTTTCAAATATTTACTTTTTTTATTTTATTAAAGATTATTATTAAGAAAAAAAATTGGACAACTGAGATATATACCCGCCTTTCTGTCCTGCTTCCGTCGCCGGAAAACAGGTGGGGCATCAAACTAAGCGGCCTACCTAAGGCTCGCTCCAAGTACTTCATCGCCTTTATTTGGCCTTGCACCAAGGTCCCTGCTCGTTCCAACCATTCCCTCCTGCAATTTCTTTGGCTTATTTCCAAGTCATTAATATGCGCAAGAGGGCGGTGCCGTTTCAATTGCAGGGTCGCGATTTTCATCGCGGTAGTTTCCTACACCTTGCTTGGAGAGTGAGGCGAGGTTCCTCAGCGGGTCAAAGCCCGCCGTCAGCCCCATATCTCATTTGTCCAGTATATTTTAGTAAATTAGACTTAATAAATTTTTATATTATTTTAAAAAATTATAAAAATTTGAAACTTAAACGAATTTGTTTTAAAATCGTCAATTATAAAATATCGTTATAATTTTTTTAATTATGAACGATAATTTTGATCAATTCAAAGGCAATGTCAATACGGATAAAATAAAATACATTGCGGATCCTCAACTCAGAAATATCGTAAATGTAGCAATTGCATTAGGTAGACCATTATTAGTTAAAGGAGAACCCGGAACAGGTAAAACATTATTGGCTCACGCAATTGCAGAGGCGCTTGGAAAAAGACTTATTGTTTGGAATATTAAAAGCACGACAGAGGCAATTGATGGCTGTTATATGTACGATACAGTTCAGAGGTTAAATGACAGCCGTTTTGGAAGTGATGAGAGGGATGTAAATAATATTCATGACTATATAACCTTAGGTCCTCTTGGTGAAGCATTTGTTTCTGACGAACAAGTTGTTTTACTTATCGACGAGATAGATAAAGCGGATATAGAATTTCCTAATGACTTACTTCAAGAATTAGATGTTATGGAATTTTATATAAAGGAGACTAAAGAGACGATTAAAGCAAAACATCGCCCTATTGTAATTATTACTTCTAATAATGAAAAAGAATTACCCGATGCCTTTTTACGGAGATGCATCTTTCATTATATTGAGTTCCCTTCAAAAGAATTTATGGCAGAGATTTGTAAATTGCATTATCCTGATTTAAAAAAGAATCTCCTCAATCAAATCCTGCATCAATTTTATCGGTTAAGAGCAATAACGCAGTTAAGGAAATTACCTTCAACTTCAGAACTTTTAGATTGGATTGGAGTTCTACTTAAAAGCGGTATTACCGTTGAAGACTTAAAGAAAGGGATTCCCTTTTTAGGAGTTTTAATCAAGAAAGAAAAAGATTTGGAAATCGCATTAAACAAATTAAAATTTACGGCATAAAAGAATTATGTTTATAGATTTTTTCTATTATTTAAAGGAAAGGCTTCCTGTAAGCATCACGGAGTATATGACCCTAATGGAAGCTCTGGATAAGGGTCTTATAAATAATATGGTCGATTTTTATTATATTAGTCGCTCGATTTTATGTAAAAATGAGCATCAATTTGATGTATTTGATATTGCTTTTGCTAACTTCTTTAAAAATGCTAATCTAAAATTTCCTGATGAAATTAAGAAAAAGATATGGGATTGGTTAGAAAAGAAGCTTCCTGTAAACGAATTATTAAAATATTTGCCAAAAGAATTTTTACAGCAATTTCAAGATTACAATTTGGAAGAATTACAGCGAAGATTTGAAGAATTAATGAGAAAGCAAACGGAAGAACATAATTTCGGAGATCATTGGATCGGAACTCAAGGTCAATCACCTTTTGGACACGGTGGACAGCATCCTATGGGAATTAGGGTTGGTGGAGGCGCAGGGATGCGTATGGCCATTCAGATCGCAAGAAAAAGAATTTTCGCAGATTATAGAAAAGATATCGTTTTAGATACACGTCAAATTAAAGTAGCATTAAAACGTTTGAGAAAACTTGATGATATTGGAAAAAAAGATGAATTAAATATTGATAAAACTATTGATAAAACCGCTAAAAATGGAGGGGATATAGAGTTGGTTTTCGACAAACGCAAGAAAAACAATGTAAAATTATTATTGATTATGGACGTTGGAGGCACTATGGATCCGTATGCCCACATCGTAAGTAAATTATTTTCTGCTGCAAACCAAATGTCTCATTGGAAAGATTTTAAATATTATTACTTTCATAATTGTCCCTATGATTTGTTATATTTTAATGCACAGCGAAATCCCGATGAAGCTATCACTTTTGAAGATTTTCTGAAAAAATATGATAGCAGCTATAAAGTTATTATGGTCGGCGATGCCGCTATGGCTTCATGGGAGTTAACGGAGAGGTATGGGTCAATTTATTATTATCACAGAAATGAGCTTCCCGGAATTTACTACATTAAAGAACTGAAAAATCATTTCAAAGAAAATATCGTTTGGCTTAATCCAGAATTAATTAGAATTGAATGGGTTCCTTGGACTAGAAAAATTATAGCAAGTATAATCCCGATGTTTGATTTAACAATTGAAGGAATTGAGCAAGCTATGGATTATCTAAGGAAAGGCGGAAAGAATATGACCACATCTGTAGATTTATTGAAAGGATTTAAATATTAGTCAAATTAATATAAAAAAAGATTTAAATTAGGTTGCAAAATTAACCTATTTTTCTTAATAATTTCTCAGAAATATCGAATTTTAGCGAATCATAAAAAATTGAGTAGAACTTTTGATAAAATTCTTTCTTTTTAGATATAATATCTTCATTTTTAGGAATTTCACTCGAACCTTCAGACCAGAAGATTTTTCCATTTTTATCCAGAGCAAAATTATTTTTATTTTTTACAATTTCTCCGGCTTTTATGACGATTTCAACATCATCGAGAGCTCTTTTTAAGAGATTAATCTCTTTTTCAAGATTAATTTCGTTGATATTAAAATTTAAAATATTTATATCTGCATCTGCTCCAACACCAAGTTGTCCTTTAATCTTTTCTAAGCCTAAAGATTTTGCAGGACTTGAACGGGATATAATTACAAACTCATTAAAGCTTAAAATCTCATTATTATCGCTTAAAAATTGATCCTTGGGAAAATCATCAGACATATCTGAGATAAATTGTTTTCTGGCTTCAAGATTCATTAATAATGTTGCGATTTCGGGAATATCATTTATATTTCCATAATTGGGAAAATTAACCGTTAATTGTATTTGCCATTTATTTTTTATTTTAAGGACTAAATTGATTGCATTTGCCCACATAATGCAGTGGATTCTATTCGATTTTTCTATTTTTCTTAATGCGGCAAAAGTATCACCTTCAAATTCAGATGAAAATTTAATTGTCTTTCTTAAAGAGTTATCTTTAATGTTTTCTTTTATATTTTTAATTATTTGTCTATCATGAGATATCAATGGATTTATTTCATTGAATCCTATAAATCCTAAATCTAACTCAATTAATTTTGAGTTATTTGCAAGATCTACTATATTTGAATTATCTCCATCGATATTATATACGGATGCATGAGCAAGATGGATAATAGAGTCTCTATTGGAAGATCTTTCTATATTAATATCTTTTATTCGTTCTAATACTAATGATAAATTCCTTTTTGCATTTTCCGATTCATAACCTTCAATATGAATATGTGCGGGATGAGGTAATCCTAATTTTTCATTAACCTTAATCAATGCTTCATAAACATCAAGAGCTGTAAAATTATAAAGTCTTCCTCCTGTTTTAATATCTTCTCTAAAATTTTTAAAATTCCAATCATAATCCGCTTCAAATGGGTTATATATCTTCAATCCGAAGCCTTTCACTTTATTTAATAAATCTTTTAGGAAAATAGATAATGTTTCAAAATCTATTCTTTGGAATTCTAATTCTAATGGCCAATAATTACTAATATTAATTAGCATTGCCTTATCAAGAATAGGTATATGTTGAAAATTAAAGAGGGTTGATTTCGCAATAGAGGGTAATACATTAGCTTCTAAAAAGAAGGTATATCCTTTAGAAATATAGTTTTTAGCTATTTGAGTAAATATTAAATTATCCCAATATTTTTTAAAATTCGGATTATTGGAACCTAAAAGTCTTACATAATTAATTTCCTGGGAAGCTATATGAGCGTGAACATCTAATCCTGCAGGTATTACGGTTTTTCCTTTTGCATCAATCTCCTTTATATCAGATTCATCTGAAAATTTATCAACAATTTTTCCCGATTCAATAAGTATATCCTTAATTTCTCCTGTTATATCATTTACAGGATCAAATACAATTCCGTTTTTAATAATTATTTTTTTCAATACCTTCACCTCGATTTTTCTTTGATATTTTGCAATTTTCGATAAATATCATTAAATTCCGTAATTTTCTCATTTGTAGGAACTACCGATACCTCAATATTTTTATATATAAGATTATTATCTTCTACACCTGTAATTTGATTAGAAAATACGCTTACAGGCATTAGAACCATATTTTTTGGGACTTCTTTTTCTGAAATTGCATAAACAACGATTGAGCCGTATTTACTAGTAATTTTTACAGCAGATTTCTCGCGAATATTTGATATTTTCATATCTTCGGGATTAAATATTGCTATTGCCAACTTTTCGGTAAGAGAATTTTCGTCTCCAAATGTATATTCTCTTGCTTGGTCAAAATCTACTTTTCTTAGAGTATTTAAAATCATTTTTAGCCCTCCTTTTGATTATTTAATTCAATAATTATTTTATTAAGTATTTCTTCATCTGAAAGTACATTTGAGGGAGGATTTATTATTTTTTTAAGCTGGATTGGGATATGATCTAACCTATATGCCAGCCCCCCACACTCTACACCCGTAATTGCCGATGGTATAAAAACATCCGAAAAATTATAGGTTAAATTTTTTTTATTATCAATTAATATAATAGGTTTAGCAATTAATTTTTCAGCTAAATTAAACGGTAAATGGGATAAAGGATCCGTTCCTACTATTATAGAACAATCAAAATCATCTTTTTCTATTTTTGATATAATCGTATCATCGGAATCTGCTAATTTTCCATTTTCAAATTGTAAACTATGATTTTTACCTGTTGATGATAAGGCAATATGTTCAAAGCCAATCATATTATAATGTCCTCCCATTGTAATCACAGAAATTCGGCCTCTCATCTGTTTTTCATTTATTAATTCGACTAATTCTAAAATTTCCTTTAATAAATCGATTTCACCTTGCTTTTTTAATATACCTTGTCCTAGAAATATTACACCATATTCTGCTGATGATAATTGAATTAAAAGACGTTTCATATCGTTTGCATCCAAACCGGCAACCCCCTCAGGAGGTATTGCATTTTCTACACAACATTCTTCTTTTAAAGCCTTAATCAATTCATAATCCTTTCCTTGCTCTATTTGAAGTGCCAGATCTCTGACGCCCATAGTGTTAAAAGATGCTGTCTTAACGGGATCTATAATAATTAATGTTTTTATTTCTCTTCCCGTCATTCTAAATTTACCCCTAGAAAAAAGAGTCTTATTTAAAAGGCGGGGAATTGATTCTGCGGGATTAGCACCCCAAAATACAATAAGATCTGCTTTATTTATTACTTCTGAAAGTGTTGATAAAGTAATTCCCGTGCTTTTCGCAGCATTAAGCGTCCTTCCATGACAAATTATAGAATTAGAATCAATAAATCCATTGATTTTTTTAGCTAATTCAATACCTTTTAATTGAGCTTCGCAACTTGAATTGGAGAATCCATACAAAAGCGGTTTTTTAGAATTTTTAATTATTTCTACGGCTTTTTTAATTGCATCTTCTAAATTTGCATCTTTTAATTCTTCTGATATTCTAATTTTAGGTTTAGTTATACGATTTTTTGCCGTACATTGATCAAATCTTTCTTTTCCTTTCAAGCATGCACCAATAACCTCATCTATAAATAAACCATCGCTTCTTATTATAATATCATCGCATAATAAAGAGCAACCGGAACAAGGAACCCTTTGCAAAATTTTCTACCTCAATATGTTTATAAAATATATTGAATAATAATTTGAAAAGCTTTTAATTTATTATTTTTATAGCTTATAAGTTTCTTAATAAAATGCTTAAATAAAATAATATTAAAACTAAATCAAAAGAAAACAATAAAAGATAAAAATAAAAAAGTTATTAGAAATTTTTTAAGAATTTATTATAATGGGATCCAACCTATACCGTAATTACCAAAAACGGTCAATAGTAGACCAAGAAATATCGAAGCAGTTAGAGACATTACGACTAATAATGTGTTAATACTTGGTCCTGCAGTATCTTTGAAAGGGTCTCCAACAGTATCCCCCGTAATTGAAGCCTTATGAGCTTCTGTGCCCTTACCACCGAGGTTTCCATCTTCAATCCATTTCTTTGCGTTATCCCATGCACCACCAGCATTAGCCATAAATATTGCGAAAAGAAATCCGCTTAATATAGATCCTGCCAAGAATGCTGCGAGAGCTGCAACTCCAAATAACATTCCTACAAGAATTGGAATTGCAATAGAAATAAGACTTGGAATCAACAGTTCTCTTAAAGATCCTTTAGTAGCAATATCAATGCATTTGTTAAAATCTGCAGGTTCTTCTCCTGTTAAGATTTTAGGATTACTTTCAAATTGCCTTCTGATTTCATCAACCATTTTAGCTGCATTCCTCTGAACTGAAAGGATTAGAAGCGCTGAAAATAAGGCAGGGACAATTACACCGATAAAAGCACCGATAAGTATTGAAGGTTCTAATAAATCAATTACTGAAATGATTTCTTTTCCGGTTTTTTCATTTGCTTCTGTAGCGAATGAGAATAATAATGCTAGGACTGTTAAATTAGCTGCGCCTATAGCATAACCTTTAGTAATTGCTTTTGCCGTATTTCCCGCAGAATCAAGCCTATCTGCTGTTCTAATAACTTCTTCGCCTAATTCTCCTTGTTCTGCTAAACCTCTGGCATTATCTACTATTGGCCCATAGGCATCGTTGGATACGATTGTTCCAACAATAGCAAGCATTCCTACTGCGGCCATAGCAACCCCAAAAATACCACCTAAAAAGTAAGATACTGCCATAGCGGCAACAATTCCAATAGCAGGTGGAACTACACTTATTAAACCGTAAGCAAATCCGCTTAAAATAACAATAGCATGCCCTTCTTCAGCAGATCTTGCCATTTTTTGGGTAGGACCTTTATCATCACGTGTAAAGTAATCACTTGTAAAACCAATCATAAGTCCTGAAGCTAATCCAATTAATACGGTAATATAGAGCCTCCATATATATATAACTTCTGCAGACTTTAATCCAATACTCATTATTAAGGTAATTAATGCAGCAAAGCCCGTAAAAATTAAGGTTGCCATATAAGTTCCCGTATTAAGGGCTTTTCCGGGTTCTTTAGAACCTTTTATTTTAACAAAATAAATGCCTATTAAAGATGCAAATAATCCTGCACTGCATAACAAAATCGGTGATATTACTAATATCGCTCTTGCATTTTCCGAAATAGTCAGATTCTCAATTGGAGACTCAAAGATAATTAATGAAGCAGCAAGCATCATAGCTGCAACTATAGAGGCGACATAAGAGTCAAAAAGATCACTCCCCATACCGGCAATATCTCCGACATTATCTCCGACATTATCGGCAATAGTAGCCGGATTCCTTGGGTCATCTTCAGGCAAATCAAATTCTGCTTTCCCTACTAAATCTGCTCCTACATCTGCAGTTTTAGTATAAATACCTCCTCCACATTTCATAAAAAGGGCAACGCTACTGGCTCCAAAACTAAAACCTAATACAATATTAGGATCTGGAACAATCATATATAATACGGACACGCCAATAAGTGCAACACCTACCACCGCTAAACCCATAACGGAGCCTCCAAGAAAAGCAATGTTGAACCCTTTCTTACCATCTATAGAACATGCTTGTGCGGCTCTTGAATTTGATTTAACACCAACCAGCATGCCCATCGCTCCTGCAAACATAGATCCTAATGCACCTATTAAATAAGCAATTGCTTGCTCCCAGTTAACTGCACCTTTAAATAGTCTCTCATATGTGGGGCTTCCTTCCAATGGCGAAGGTAAAGCAAAGCAGATTATTATTGCCATCAAGATAACAATTGAACCCAATACTTTATATTGAACTTTTAGATATGTCTCCGCTCCTTCCGCAATATAACCTGCAATTTCTTGCATTCTTTCATTTCCAGGATCTTCTTTCAATACTTGTTTGGCGAACAAAATTGCCATTATAATTGAAATTGCTCCGGCAATTAAAGCAATTATTATTATTATTGGTACGGCCATTTTTTTCACATTTCATTCTTTTTTTTTTAAATCTTTTTAAATTTTTTCTATAAATATTTTTTTGATCTTATCAAAAGATATCTGATCTAATACTTTAAACATTACTTTAAATGTTTTTGATCAATTTTTTCAAAGATTTATTCCAATTTTAAAATTAAATAAATTAATTAAATTTTAAACGCTAATTAGCATATAACTAAGAAATTTTTTTTGAACTCAAAATGGAATTAGAATTATATCAGATCGTAATTTTAATTATTGCAGGTGGAATTGTCGGAATCTCAATGAGCTTTATAGGACAAACCGGCTCAGGCATTGTTATTCCAATCGTTTTTATATTAACGGGTGATATTTTACTTGCTATTGCTATAAACATATTAAACGATTTAATTGCTGCAAGTGTATGCTCAATATACTATCTTATAAAAAAGAATTATATTTTTACAAAGGATAATTTTATATTAATAGCCGTTTCAGCATTAACTTCATTATTATGTGTATATATCTTAATTACCACGAATCTATCAAGTTCTTTTAGCATTTTATTACCTCTTGTATTTATAATAGGAGGGCTTTACGTGTTTAAAAATGGATTTCCTACAGCAGCTTCAATAAAAGAGACGGTTCATAAAATTACGGAAAAATTCCTTAAAAATAAAAAATCTGAAGATGAGATAAAAGAAATTGAAAAAAAAATGGATCAGCAATTACTTGAAGGTGAAAATATTACGGAAGGACTTATTAAACGATACTCAAAGCCATTTTATATTGCAACTATTATTGTAGGAATTATTTTAGGAGGAAATTCGGGATTATTTGGTGCCAGTGGTGGCTTAATAATTGTTTTAGCACTTATTATTATTTCAGGATATCCATTAAAAAAATCAGTTGGCACTGGACTCGTTGTAAGTGCTGTAATATGTCTTTGCACATTTACGATATATCAAATTTTCGGAACGATAATAAAGGGAAGAACTTATTTTGATCTAACGATCTCTTTTTACCTCGCAATAGGAGCGATTTCTGTTGGTATAATTTCATCAATTTATGTGCAAAAGCTTTCGGCAAAAGCAATGGGGATGGGCATGGGAACGATAATGGTAATTCTGGGAATTGCAACCTTGATAATTCATTTTGTCAATATTCAAATTTAATATATATCTTTTTTATTTTTATCATCTAATTTCTTTTTATGAATAAAAAAGAAATTTTATCGATTTTGGTAATTTTTGGCGGCATCTTAATTATTTTTTGGGGAATTTTACATGCTATTATTATAGCAGAAATTAGAGATGAATTATTTACTAAGTCAGTTTCAAATGAAATTATTTCCTTAATTACGCTTTCATATATAGGAATTGTTATTATGATTTCATTAAATGGCTTTTTGGTGATTATCGCAGTAAATACAGGACTAAAAAGAAATGATAAATTGGCTTTTATATATCTTTTATCTCAAGGTATTCTTTTCGCAATTGTAAGTATTCTTTTAATAGTACTTCAGCCAAAAATTAGCGTTATGGGATTTTCTGGAGATTTTATTCTTTTTTTGGCGATTTTCACGGATGTTTGCATCTCATTATTAATATTAATTCCAATAATGATATTAACTAAAATTAAAGATAAGTAGGAAAAAATTATAAAATTAGGAAATTTCCTCCAAAGATGTTGTAAATAAATGCAAAAACAATGAATCCCGAGAAAATCAAAAGAGATATTAAAAATTGTTTGTGATTAGGCGGAGTTTTAAAGTTTGAAATGAAATCTCTGAGATTTTCTTTTATACTATTACGATAATTCTCTGAAATACCCCTTATTTTCAGTTTAAAATTATCAAAATCGTTCACGTAAATTATAAGAGGATTAAACCATCTTATAAATAGGAAGAATATCAAAGAAAGCCCAATTATAAAGTATATTATGTTAAAATCTATGTATTCCCACCAAATAAAACTAAAAGCATATTTAATACATTGAAATATCAAATAAAATACGCATAATATTTCAAAAGGATGAAATCTCGTAATAGAAATGTCTTTTAATTGTTTAGTATTGGGATTAAAAGTTTTTATGAATGTTAATTTTGGAGATCCTCCAAGATATACTTTATTATTTTCTGATACCTCCATATTATTAAATTTATCGCCGCTGTTTAAAGAGCGCAACAATAATTTCAATCCAAAAACGATACATATTGTTCTTGTGAATGACCCTAAGAAAAGTAAGGATGGAATCATTAGCATTATTCCAAGAATTAATAAATAAATGCCTAATATAAAATCGAATAGATTTATTCTGATGTTTTCCTTGATTTTTTTAAATCTTGATATTGTATAATACTTAACCAGAATGTTGTCTGAGCGAAATATTTCTAACAATATATTCATAACATTTTCAGAAAGATTTTTATAAGGTAGAAAAATAGTTTTCTCATCATCAGCAAATTCTATATATCGCCTTGGTGTAAAAGTAAATAAAATTATACCGATAAAGGAAAGAATCGTCCAAACAATAAGCATCGGTGCAATGCGGGCATAACCCCATAAATCATAAGCATTTTGAAAATCCACTTCAATTGTTATTAATGTAATCAAGAAAATAATTAACCATCGTTTTGCTTTGGATTCCCTATATTTAATACCGAAATATTTAATGGAATTTGAATCAAGCTCAATCTTCGGAAATTTTATTAATTTAATAAAACGTTTAACATCTATAATTATTTTATCATCTGTTTTAGAGATAGATATCGTTTCCGCTTCAAAAATATCACGTAATACAATTATTAACCCTATTATAAGAGGTAAAAGCCCCGTTAAGAAAAAATGAGGGAGAGCAAACAAAAATGACAGCATTCCATAATCATAAAAAATGAGAGAACTAATTCCTATCGAAATAAAGATTATTCCCGAAATAAGTTGAGAAATATGAATAGCAGAATATTTAATGCTAAGCTTATTTAGCGTAGAATTTTCAGATTCTTTTTTAAATTTTTCATTCATTTTTAATCACCAGGATAAATAGGATTAAGATTTATGCTATAATTTTCAGGAGCACCAATT
>CAZVTX010000071.1:0-13136 GCA_964629395.1 uncultured archaeon | reverse complement strand
TCAGATTCATATTTTTCAGGATAAGCAATACTGCCTAATTTTAAAAATGTGAGCTTCCATGCACCTCCCCCTAAATCCATGTTTAAATCTGAGCCTGCGGGAGTTCCATCACCTGTTAGGACAAGCCAATTAGTCTTTTTAAAACCCTCAATTAATTGTGCAATCAGGAGCTTTACCCGTTCATAACACCATTTTGCATCTTCAGAATCATCAGGATCAATGAATTTTAATACTGTTCCTAAAGCAATTGCATATCCTCCCATTTCATCAAGGGATGTGGATAATCGGCATCGCCAATTCTTATATTTTCCTGTTCCATTAAAATGTTTATAATGTTCCTCGAACATGAATGGAAAAATATCTTTTTGGCTGGGCGAAGCATAAAATCTTGCCGGAATTCCGGGATAATCGGGACCAATACCTCCATTCGGAACTGCTAATAACATTGAAAAGCCGGAAACTAATCTCTTAATTTGACGCATAGCGGCATTCATTTCTTCGGAATTCTTTTCTCTTTTAGCTGTTGCATATCTCAAGCACTGAGAGGCGAGTAATTCTCCGCCCCATAATGCTCCATTGTCCGTTCCGTGCCATTCTTTAACGGTATTATAATTATAATCTGTAAATGTGCACGAAACACTGAGGTTAGTCGGCATATGATATAACTCGTTTCGATCATCCAAGACTTTAGCAAATTCTGCCAGTTCCGTTTCATTAATTCTATCGAGCGGAATAAAATAATCTGTATCCGGAGGGCCAATTAATTCATTATAGGATGCTAAATCATTAATCATATAAAGCAGAATGCTTGCATATCCAAAAAAGCCGATTATTGGCATTAAGAATAAAAATACAATGACAGTATTCTTTTTCTTTAAGTTTTTTCTGCGTCTAATTCTCATAAATTCTTAATTTTTCTAATTCGGAAGTTAAAAATTGAACTAATTAATAAATTGATGTAAATCTATAAAAAAATTTTAATTTTTAACTAATTCTTTCAACCAGGAATCATCTGAATTTAATCGTTCATATTCTTTTAAATCACCGAAATCTCCTCTAAATTCATGTGGCTCCATTTTTAATACGCGCACCCTCCAATTTCGATTCCGAATTCCGTTATTTATTGCATCGGGAACCTCTAATTCGCCCCTTTTGGATGGTTTTAGATTCTTTAATTCTTCAAAAATTTCTTTTGACATTATAAATATGCCGCAATTATTTAGCTTGCTCTGCTGAGTTCCCGGAGGGGGTTTTTCAACTAACATTTTACAATATCCATTTTCGCAATAAATTGCACACCCTTTTTGGAGATTTTCCATATAATTGGTTACGAGTATAAAATCTTCATTTTCCAGGAGAAATATGTCATAAACTTTTTTATATATCCTATAAGGGACTAAAATATCACCCCAAGTTAAGAAAAAATGAGATTCTTGCAAATATTTTTCGCATAATAAAAGGGCACCTCCAGTCCCATTAAGCGTTTTTTGTTCTATATAATTTATTTTTATACCTAATTTTTCACCATTTCCGAAATATGAAATAATCTGTTCTTTCCGATAGCCGACAACTAATATAAAATCTTTAATACCCGCCGAACTTATTCCTTTTATTATATATTCTAAAAGCGGCTTTCCGTGTACAGGAATCATCGTTTTTTGGTAAGTATCGGTGTAAGGTCTCATCCGTTTTCCGTATCCGGCACATAATATTACTGCTTTCAATTTTTAATCGTTAACTATTATTCATATTACTAATATTTGAAGAAATTAATGAGAAATAATAAATTTATCAATATCTCTCTTTTAATAAAGATAAAAAGATGTAATTAATAAGAATATCATTTTTCTGCTTCCTTAGATAAATTCTTTTTAAATTGTTTCCATGTATGATAATTTATCTTTACTTTTGTTGGCGTACTTAATATTTCCTCTATCGGATATAATTTTCTAATTATTAATTTGTCCCCTTTAACGTTCATAATAATTGATTGATTTGGATTAAGGCCAAGCTGTTGCCTAATATTTTTTGGAAGAAAGATCTCTCCTTTAGACCCTACTTTTGTTATTATATTTTTAAAAGATTTCATAAGATTGAGCTATTCTCGAAAGTTAAAGATTTTTTAATTATTTTTTATTTTATTATCATTTTCAATTTTAATTTATAATAGAGTAAGCAATGGTAATATAATTTACGGTGGCTTACTCAACTGATATCATTCAAATTGCTAACATTTAAAGAACTGAAATAGAAGTAATAAATTTATTACAGATTATTTTTATAAAAAAAATATAGATTAGTTTTATCATTAGAAGTGAATTTTATTGTCAAAGCAAGCATCATCCTCAATACGAATTAAAGCGATGGATTATGTCAGGGCTATAGCGATTTTATTCATGATTTTCACTCATGAATTTGCCATTTTTATAGGTGAAGATAAATATAATTCTAAAAATATTGCTTGGATTGAGCGAACAATTGGTTCATGGGCAGCTCCAATGTTTTTAATGGTAGCGGGAATGAGTCTTGTTTTCTATATAGAGAAAAAGCGTGATAAAGGAGAAAAAATCACTTCTTCCGTGGTTAAAAGGGGAATATTTATTTATTTAGTAGGATGCTTCTTGAGTTTTCTTTGGAATATTAAAGATTTTTATATCGTAGATTTTTTCAGCACTGATGTTTTGGCATTAATAGGAATTTCCACAATTTTAGTATATACATTTTATTCGCGTTCTCCTCTCTGGCTGAAATTTTTAATCCTTTTTGTTTTTTTGGCACTTACTCCTTTTTTACAGCAAGAATTTCTTTTTAATGGTCCCTATGCCTACCAAGATTGGGCTGATAATTTGAATGATGTATTAATCCTCTATTTAACGAATGGCATCTTTCCGATATTTCCTTATATCACTTTTGTAATGTTCGGCTGGATTTTAGGGGAATTATTATTTAAAACTAAAGTAAGCGACGGAAATAATAAAGAAAATATTTATATTTTTACAACTTTTATTATGGGCATAATTCTTATCATTATTGCATATATTTTAATGCCTATAAACTATGAATGGAAATTTAATCGATATTATGATGATTTTATTAGCTTATATTTCGGAGTAGCTATTCTTTTTTTATCAATATTTATGTTAATCGAGAAATGTACGCCCTCTGAAAAAGATTATTTAAAGCCTCTAAGTGAGATAAGCGTTCTTTCCTTCAGCATCTATTTTTTTGACCAATTATTCGGCATTTATTTTGATTTCTTTGAGATTGAACCTTTACTGGAAATCTATTTGGCTCTAATCATCGTTTTAGCGGGAATTGTTTTAGTTTTTATAATTTCTCATATTTGGTTAAAGAAATTCAGATACGGATTATTAGAATGGATGATAAGAAAGATATCGTAAAAATTAATTCTTTAAATTATAATTTTTAATAATTTTTTATTTTTCTTTAATATTCTCAATATTTTTCAACTCCACAGCTCGTGTTAATTTTATATGCTTCACATTTTAGGTTTATTAAGGCTCCAATAACTTCAGATTCTTTACCTGGAGCAAGAGCGAACATTGTACCTCCGAAACCAGAACCATTTATTTTTGCTCCCAATGCTCCTACTTCTATCGAACGATCAATCATTAGATCAATTTTTTTAGTGCTGATTTTTATTTTTTCTTTTAATTCTTTTTGATGAGCATTAATTAAATTTCCCAATTGCTCGTAAAAATCTTTAAAGCGATTATAATTTAGAGATTTTGATATAGAGGCATACTTTAAGATTAAATCTTTTGCTTGTTTTGTAATATCCCGATTAATTATATTTCCGACTAATTTTTCTCTATATTTTTTTTCAATACTCGGTAAATATGGTTCTATTTCATTAAGTTTTGTTTTAAATTGATTAAAATCGGGCATTAATTCTCTAATAATCTCAAATGCTCGTTTAGCAGTTGATTTAACTCTGCGTAAATCTTCTACGGTATCTTTCTTTTCAAGGGAATTCCCTAATACAAAGCCTTCAAGTGATATTGGTATCTCTATTAATTTTTGAGAATTATTCTGCGGTGTTAAGTGAATTAAATTTCCAAAAACAGAGCTAAAGAAGTCCATTTTTCCTCCCGCTTCACCAAATTCTTGAACTTCAGTTTTATATCCTAAATTAGCTAAATCTTCTTTAGTGAGATGGAGTTCGGTTATTTCATTTAAAAAAGTTAGCCATGCGATTACTAATGCCGAAGAGCTTGCAGCGCCGGCATTGATCGGGATATCACCCGTAATTGTAATTTTGTATCCTTTTTCAAATTTAGCTCCAAGCCTGAGGAATTGGTTATATCCGCTCCTTATATAATCTCTTTTGGATTCGTAAATTAATTCTTTATTCTTTAATTTGATTTCAATTTTATCATTAATATCGGGAAAATTAATTATGAATTTATTTTCTGAGATTCTTTTTGCTTCCAAATAAATATATCTGGAAATAGCCATTGCGATAATCGGATAATTAAGATAATCCTGATGTTCTCCGAATAAACAAATTCTTCCTGGTGCTTTAATTCTTATCATAATCTAAAATTGAGAAAAGATTAATATCTATTAATTTTATTCATTCAATCACCAAAAGTAGATATTCCCGCCTTTAAAAAAGCATTTTTATCCCATTTTATTGGTGCTTCCACCGTTTTTTGTTTAGGGATTATGATTTTTAAAATTATTTTATTACTCTCATCTATTATCTCAAATTTTTCTCCAGGTATAAGATTATGTTTTTCACGGATGCTTTTAGGTATTGTTATACGACCTCTATCATCAAGAATAACTTTTTTAGTCATATAAATATCACCATTGTTTATCCATTTTTCTCTTCCCACTTTTTACTTATTATAAATGAATTTTTTTTTCATTTATAAATCTCTTTATAATTGATAATTTTATTAGAAAATCTTAATGAAAATTTAATATCTAAATTATTGATTATACATTATTTCTAAAATAATTTTATTAACATTAATTTAAGGAAATTTTATATAAAATTAATCCAAATAATTCATTTCTTATTCAAAAATGCTAATCCGGATAAATTAATAAGAGACTTAATTAACTGTATTAATAAATTCTACTTTTTGACTAATTAAGAAAATTATATTTTTTGGGAGCCATTATTAGTATAATATTTTTAATATTCTATTATAATAGAAGACAAATCAATTAAAAATAAGTTTTAATATTATACTATTACTTCTCAAAAGAGTTTTTCTAAATTTTTAATTAAATCCATTTTAATCAAAAGATTTTGATGTTAATTATGCTTGATAACAATTGTATGCATAAATCATTTTGCCCTATACCACCAGAAAAAGTCGTGAAATTTCCTATAAGGCGTCAATCACCGCTTTCAGATATTCTATTGGGGAAAACTCTTAGGAATTATGGAATGATGCAAATTATGAGTTACCATTTTACAAGAAAATTTTATCCTAAAATCACAGAACCTTATATGCCTAAAGAAATTCCTGAAAATGCATATTTATATGATTTTCATAGTCATACAAAATATAGTGATGGAAGCGGTACATATAAAGATATTTTAGATGTAATTTGTCTTAAAAAACATTTAAGCGGGATTGCTATAACAGATCATCCTTACTTAGCAAACCATCTTCAAGATCATCGTTTATTGACTGAAAAAGTAATTGAACGTAGTTTTAAATTCGATAAATTGGCATCAGAATATAAAAGAAGAGGAAAAATACCTGAACACTTTCTGACATTTCCGGGGAGCTGTGAATTTTTTACTTCACTTGATGAGGAAAACAAAAGTTCAGAAGTGGAGATAATTGGAATTGGATTACCTAGAGATTTTATTCAAGCCAATGGGGGGATTAAGCGATTAACTATACATTCTAATGCACTTGAATTGATTGAAATAATTCATGAAAATAATGGACTCGTTATAATACCTCATCCTTTTCATAAAACCAGGATTGCTGAACTATTTAAAAAAAAATTATCCAAAAATTCAACTCCCGATGCCGTGGAAACTATTAATTATATTGTAGGCTTTTTGGCGGATGATGCATATTATGATTTTTTCAAAATGCTTTCAGAGTCACTTGCGCCTGAAATAAAATCGATTTGTCAAAATTTCGGCTATTTTAATTGGATGGCAACTATGATAGCATATAAAAATAATAATGGAAAACCGTTTAAATATCCGATCGCAACAAAGATTGCTCCTGTAGGCTCATCTGATGCTCATTTTATTTCTATGATTGGAGCGGGTTGTACATTAATTAAAGAGCCAATCTCATGCTTAGAAGATTTAAGAAAAATCTTTCATAAAAGAAAAACAATTCCTATGTTAAATCCCATATGGGGGAAAAAAACCTCTAAAAAGGAGGTTTATCGGGAAATTTGGGATAAATATGGCGATATCATAAATGAGATGATTAAAAAAGAAAGTTTCATAAAGTTCGCGACTGCTAAAGTTTTTGTTGATATAGTTTCCTATTTATTCAATAGAGAGGTTTTTAAGATGATATAAAAATAGAAAACTAGTTAAGTATTTTGGATCATTTAATTATAATTAATCATCTATTGATAATTTCTTAACAAATTTCATTTTCTCCTTGATAATTTCAGGATTTTTAATTTTCATGAATCTAAGATCCAGAACCTCGAGATTTTTTAATTCACTTAATTCTTCAGGTATAGTGCTTAAATTATTCTCATATAGATATAATTTTTTCAGATTTTTTAAATTTTTAATAGAAGATGGTAAAGATTTTAATTTATTCTCTCCGAGATCTAAAATTTCTAAAGATTCCATATCACCAATGTTTTTTGGAAGTGAAGTTATTTTATTTTCTATTAATTCCAGCACTTTTAGGTTTTTTAATTTTAATAATACTATCGGAAAAGTGGTTAATTTATTATAATTTAAAATTAATTTCTCTAATTTTTTTAAAGATTCTATTTTTGGACTTATTGATTTTATATTATTTTCTCTGAAGTTTAATGTAATTAGATTTTTAAGAGTTCCTATTACATCAGGTATATTCGTTAATTTACTACAGCTTATCTCAAGATGTTCGAGATTTGATAAATTAGATATATCATTAGGGATTGTTCTATTGTTAAACTCATCTAATTCAAGTTGTTTTAAAGATTTTAATTTCCAAATAACCTTAGGGATTAATTTAAGGTTAGGCGATCCAATTTTAAGAATTTCTAATGAGGTTAATTTTTCAAAGGAATTAGGTAATGAACTAATTGGATTCATTTTTATATTAAGAATTTTAAGATTTTCAAATTCTCCTATAAACTCCGGCAATTCTTGTATTTCATTAATATATAAGTCCAATTCTATGAGATTTTTAAGATTTTTAAGAGATGGGGGTAATTTTTTTATTTTTATATTTTGGATTTTTAACGCCTTTAAATTTTTTAAATTTCCTATTTCTTCAGGAAGCTCATATAAAGGATTATAACTAATATTTAATTTTTCTAAATTTTTTAAAGAAAATAGAAAATTAGGTAAAGAATCAATATTATTATAACTAATTGAAAGTTCTTTTAATTGCGTTAATTCTGCTACTATCTCTGGTATTTTATTAAATTTATTTTCATTTAAATTAAGAGATTCAAGATTATTAAGTTCTTTTATGGATTCGGGAAGAGGTTTGTTAAAATCTCCATTTTCTAATTTAATTTTCTTTATTTTACCTTTTTCTGCATAAAAACCAAGATATTTATTAGTAAAATCTTCAAAAAATTCTAATCTTTTTCCTAAATATTTCTCAATATCAATTAGAAATTTAAAATTATTATGATAAATCGGAATGCCGTAATAATTTATTAAGTTAATATGATTTTTTATTCTAAGAGACGATTGAGATTTAATATTCGGCCATAAAATACCTCCGAAATGATCATTTCCTTGAAATCCTACAAAATCAATTAGATTGTGATCAAAACTTAAGGAAAGTTTGCTGAATATTTTTTTAAAATCATCTATTAAAGTATCGTAAACATCTAAAAAATCTTTTTCTTCAATGCCTAAAGCTAAAATTCTCTCAATCAAATCAAAACATGGATTTAAATTTAATTTAAACTTTTCTGGTTGAAATTTAACAAGATATAGATAATTTCCGTTTAATTTTTCCAAGAAAATAAAGCTTGTTTCATTTATTATAATTTCTTTTATATCTTCTTTAATCTCAAGTCTTTCAAGAATTACATCTTCCGAAATTTCTAATTCAAAAGGAAATCTATAATATATTCCAAATATATTATTATTTTTTTTATTTTCGATTAAATCATTTAAAATAAGAAGATAAATTCTTTTTTTAGTCATTTGGTCATATTTCTTAAGAGCTTGCTGATAATACTCGGGAGAATAAAGATTTGGAGATAAATCTCTTGCTTGCTCAAAAAGCTTTATTGCTTCTTTTATATCTTCAATTTTTTCAGAATTAATTAAGCTAGCTGCAGTTAAGTCCAGTCCATAACCCAAGCAAACTTTATTGACTTCTCCATTACGTTTTGCCGTTGTTTTAGAAGCTTTTATTATTTCCTTTCCAATATAATAAGATATTTCCCAAAAACCTTTTTCTAATAAATGCCAACCTTTGTTATTTATTTCAAAAAAGTGCCCTTCCTTTTCAGCAATACATTCTGCAAAAATTTTTACAAAATCTTCATAATTTTCAATTTCTCTACCAATTATTTTTTTTATAAATTCATTTTTAATTCGATAGATATTTATCTGCTTCTCTAAAATCGCGGGATATGTTTCGATTAAATCTGCACAGGGATTATCATTGATTTTAAATATTTTTAATTTTGAACAATTCTTTATTGAATCCGGGATTTTTTTAATATTATTATTGTTTAAATATAATTTTTCTAAATTTACAAGATTTCCAATTGATTCTGGGACGGAGACAATCATATTATTAGCTAAATTCAGTTCTTTAAGTTTAGCTAAAGTTCCGATAAAATCTGGAATTTCCCTTAATTTATTATTACTTAAATCTAAGAATTCAAGATTATTAATATGAGATATAAACTTAGGAAATTCCTCTAAAGCGAGGTTATTTAAAGAAAGATGTGTGAGCTCTTTTAAATTTTCTATTTCTTCAGGAAAATCAACTTTAGATAATTGCTTATTGGATATATATAATTTTTTTAGATTTTTTAACGCTCCTATTTGATCTGGAATCCTTTTCAAATTAACCTCTTTAAGATATAAATTTTCAAGTTTAGCGGCTTTAAAAACATTATCGTGAATTATTTTAATTGGATTTTTTGATAAATACAGTGATTTTAGATTCTTTAAGCGACCTAAGGCAGCGGGAATCTCTTCTATCTCATTATTTTCTAAAGATAATGTAGTTAAAGATTCCATATTCCCTAAAAGATTAGGTATCTCTTTTAGATTATTATTAGCGAGGTAAAGAGATTTTAAATTTCTAAGATGATAAATACTTTCAGGAATCTCTTGGAAATTGTTTGAATCTAAACTTAAAACTTCTAATTTTTTAAGGTTAGCTATTTTAATAGGTATTTTAGATAGTTTATTATTCATTAAATTAAGATTAGAGAGCTCGTTTAAAGAAAAAACAATTTTAGGAACTTCTGAAAGATTATTGTTTTGTAAAGTTAAAAAAGTTACTCTTCCATTTTTTATTTCAATGGAATATTTGTTAAGTTTTATTTTATAAGTATTTTTTAGCTCGCTTATTATATCTTTATCCGATTTATTAGTTGCAATTTCTCCTATAGTATCAAAATGTTCAGGCCAATCGCTTATTATCTCTGTGACTAAATCACTCCAAAAGATCATATTAATTTTTCTTACATTGAATTTTAAAAAGAGAGATTTCAAAATATTTTTAAAGGTATCCAGAGCAGATTGGTATATTTCTATAAATTCAGAGGCAGATATCCCTGGATTAATTCTACATGTCAGAAGAAAAAATTTTTGCTCTTCAAATGGTTTGTATAAATCTTTAAAAGTACTCTTGAAAAGATAGAATTTATTTATTTCACCTAATAATTCCAATTTTACTTCATTAGTTTTGATTTCTCGCTCTATTTTAAAAGTCAATAATTCCTTAAACCCTTCGAGTGATTCTTTTAGTAAAGAAAGGATATTTATATCTTCTTTTAATGGATAAGCATAGCCAAGGATAAATTCATCTATACCATCTATTATTCCTTCATAACCGCTAAGAATAATCGGAATACTATTAATTTCAAAATGTTCTTTAATCTCATTAATTTTATCTAAGACCTTTAATACAATTTTAATTTTTCTAATTGGAAAATCTAATGCTGAACCTTTTTCTTCATCATACCAGAATGGAATGAAAAAAAAGCCTGAATCTATATCAAAACTAAGTGTTTTTAGTAAATTCTCGAGCCAATTCCGTGATTCTTTTAATTTTTTTTCTTGATTCTTATCTATTTCAATTCCAATTGCATAAAAATAATCTGATCCCATAGACTATTAATTTTGTTTATTAAACAAAATAAATATCTAAATCTAATTATTTATTTAAATATTTTGGCAAGATTCTCTCCAAATTTTATTAACAGATACAGATATAATTTCAAGGTGTTTATAAATTTTTAAATTATCAAATCTCATTTATTTGATTATGAAAGAATTGACTACAAAAGAGGTAATTTCTTTTTTAAAATCACACGATATTGAATTATGCGGAGTTGCTCCGATTGACTCTGTGCTAACTGATGATAGATATAGGCAGAATATTGAGCAAATATGTCCTAATGCAAAATGTATTATTGTTTTTGCAAATATATTTCCGCAGTCCGCTTTAGATGCTTGTCCCGAAAATACTCGTCCTGCCCGATTTACTCTCGAAGCTTTATATTCAGAAGGCGCCCAAATTTGCATAAAATTATCACGATTTTTAGAAAAACATGGATTTCGGGGGATAATTATTCCCGCTTATCTCCCTGTTGAGATGAGTTTTAAAACGTTAGGCTTAAAAGGAGATATAAATTTAAAATTAGCGGCAGTAGAAGCAGGTTTAGGCACTAGAGGTAAAAATGACTTAGTCATTACGCCTGATTATGGACCTAGAGTGCGATTATTTGGCGTTATTACCGATGCGGATTTAGAATGCACGCCAAAATTAGATAAGAATTTTTGTATAGATTGCGATGCATGTATAAAAGCCTGTCCATCAGGAGCTCTTTCTGAATCCGGCTGCGATCCTAAAAGATGTGCCCCATATGCAATGAAATATGGTTTACCTCAAATATTACGCTTTATCTCGGAATTAGAAAAGGAAACTAAACAAAAAAAGATATTTAAGAAACTACGCGGTTTAGAAATCTGGGATTTTTGGCAAGCATTATCGCAAGGTTCTTTCTACGATTGTTTTAATTGTATTAAAGTTTGCCCAATTGGAAAAATTAAATTTAACCAATAAAAACAATTATCTTAATTATTTTTCTTCTAATTAATATATACAAAAAAGGATTAAAAAAATTAAAAATTAGGATGATGTCAGAAAAAGAAAAAATAAAAGAAATTGCCTTAAAACATAATATATCATTAATTTATCTTTTTGGTTCTAAAGCAACGGGAAATGATTCTAAATTAAGTGATATTGATATTGCAGTTCTTTTAGACAAATATGATCAAGAGAAAATTAAAGATTTAATGTTAGATTTAATTTTTGAGTTTTCTCAAATATTTAAAAATGATAAAATTGATTTAGTTATCTTAAATAAGGCGCCATTAGCTCTTCAATACAATGTTGTCGCTCATGGGAAAGTTTTATATGAAAGGGATATCGGAGTTAGAATGGTTTATGAGAATAAAGCAATAAAATTATATTTAGATTTTAAAATATATGAAGATGAATATTATAAGGCTATGCATGAAAGAATTTTAAATGGTAAATAAAAATGATTGATATTAATGTAGTAAACTCTCGAATCTCTAAATTAAGAGAATATTTAAAGATTTTAAAGGAGTTAAGATCATCTAATAAAGATGATTTTCTAAAAAATTATCGACTTTATGGATTGGCTGAGAGATATCTTCATTTATCTATAGAATGTATTTTAGATATAGGAAATCATATCATTTCTAAACTTGATCTTAAAAAACCAATGACATATCAGGATGTATTTTTAATTTTAGGTGAAAATTCAATTATTCCAATGGATTTTTCAAAAAAAATCGCTAAAATGGCAGGCTTTCGGAATATTTTAGTTCATGGATATTTTGATATAGATACTTCAATTGTATATAATCATCTAAAAAATAATCTTGAAGATTTTGAAAAATTTATTGAGTATATTATAAAATATTTAGAAAATCTTTAGTTAAATAATCAATTTCTATTGATTTTGAATCCAAGAAATTTTATAATTAAATCCTTTTGATGGAATGCTGGGCTCTGATTTTACAGGTGCAAACACTAAAGATGCACTGGGATTTCCGGGAGCTAAATTGGGCAATATAAAATGGTAAAATCCTAAAATTATTTTTAAGATTTTAAAAGAAATTATTAATATATTTCAATTCCCTCTTTTAAAATCTGTCTAATAAATGGAATATTTTCTTTTTTTAGTTCTTTAAATCGTTTTTCCGTTATTATTAACGGAGACCATTCATATTCTAAAGATAAATCTAATAAAATATCATATATCTTCTCAAAATCATTTTTAGAACGCTTAGAAACAATAAAAAGAAGATCAACATCACTTCCAAAATGTATATCATTTCTCGAATATGAACCGAAAAGAATTATTTTTTTTATAGTTGGAATATTTTTGACTAAAATCGTTTTACTACTTTTTAATATTTTATGTAATTTTTTTATTGATGGTGGATATCTTATCTTTACAGAATGAATATATTTTTTTTCCATGATTTAATGCCTCTTCAGCATCATTTTTTATATAATAATCTTCAGGTGCACCTGAAGCAAAACCATTCGGATATCTTGAGGTAATATAATGTTTATCTAAATATTTTGCAGATGATAATAAATCTTTACTAATATTAAATTTTTCGGGTAATTTTTTAAGAAATTGAGTAATTGAATGTCCCCATGGATCAGCACCAATTTTATAATATAATGCTTTTATAGCCTTTT
>CAZVTX010000070.1:0-13142 GCA_964629395.1 uncultured archaeon | reverse complement strand
TTTTATTCTTAAATACCAATATCCCGTAGTATCAATATTAAACGTAAGATTTTCTGGGTTATTAGTAATGCTCGTGCTTGAGGTTATAAAAGTTGTGTTGTAATATAATTCAAGATCCAAATTATCAGCGTTATTATATTCATAACACCAAAAGCTAACAATTTCTTCATTATGTACATAGAATTTATACCATGCACTTGAATTTTCGGTAGTTAAAAACCAATAATCACCTGCATATGGATAGTTAATCTCGATTGCCATATCCCTTTCAATCCCAGGCCATTTAATATTAGCAAATTGGACATAAGCATTCATTGGAGTATTATCTTCGGGGTCAAGAACTAAATAATAATTTGCTTCGCTATTTGCCGTAAAAAATACTTGTTTAGCTGAGCCCGAAAATGTTTCACTTGTAATTAAGGTTCGACTTTCATCATATATATAAATCGAAATAGTTTTAGACTGAGTGCAATTAATTACTTCAAAATAATATTTCCAATCTTTATGAACAGGGAATTGATAATACCAAGAATTTGTACCGGGATCTGAATTTGGAAAAGGAATTTTCTGAGGATTATCCCACCAATTTAAAGCATCTATTCCAATAGCAGTATTATAATCTGCTCCTGTTTCGGAAGAATCAACGATATAAATATTCATATTGATTTCATCGGCAGAATGTAAGGATCCGATTTCAATTTTCGGCCATGTACCTAAGACCCAATGTAAGTCATAACCCATAATTTCGAGAATTTTATCAATTATAGTAAAAGGTCCAACAAATTCAAACCCGACAGCCCATTCAAAACCAAGGGAAATCGTATATTCAAAATCTCCGATTGTTACGGTGGTTCCACCTGAAGTAGAATCATTTTTGGCGGTTAATGTTAATGTTTTAATCCCTTCCTTTTCCCATTCCATTGCTAAACTTTCGCAAAAGTTTGGATTTTGCTGTAATTGGGCAATTACAGATGCAATTATTTGAGGAGTGACTTGTATGTAAAAATTACCAATAGGAACGCCCTGTATTGAAACGGGAATCTTAAATTTATAGCTTAGGAAATCTAAATTATATGCACCTAAAGGTGTATCAAAATTATATTGAAAGTCCCATTCATAATTAACAAGGCTCACAGATCCATCATTAACACCGGTTATATGCCATGACATATTAAAATTTGTGGTGGTGTTTATCCTAAAATAAGCTTCCTTTTCGGGAATAATCAATTGAACTTTTAAATCATGAGCCTCGCCTTTTTTATATTGATCTTTGTAGGTATAGTTAATATCAAAAGGCAAGACAATCTTCCAATCAATATCGATTCTTGTATTAGAATGAACATATTGATTAAAAACGTCAATATTAAATGGAATATTTATTGAGCCTGATTTTGAATAAGAGAATGTTATAGTTTTTAATTCACTTATACTTGTTTTTGGTTCTTCTATTAGCGGATTTTTGGTAGATTCTAAGTTCTCTTGTCTATTAGGAATGTTATTTGATTGTTCTTCATAATTTATGGAAATTAATAATAATGGAACTTGAGCAAACATAAATCCAATTAGTATAAACGGAGTAATCGTTTTTAGATAATTTTTTCCCATGTTAGCACCTAGAAAATATTATATTTAATAATTTAGAACAATTTAATTAAATTTAATACTAGTAATATTCTTAATTATACTATATAAAGATACATCTATCTTTTTTATATATTCGCCTTAAAATTTCGTTAAATAAATTGAAGATGATTTTTAATTAATAGATATAAATCTTCAAAAATACTTGTAGTAGTAATGAAGAAATACTCTAATGTTTCAACCTCATCTCGAAAGTATCAACTTTCTCAGAACTAATCCTCTTACAGATCAAGAGGCGTATCAAAGTCTTGAATTGTCCTTACTTTATACATTTTGCGGTTAATTTCCTTACAACCACACAAGGGGCACTCTTCGGGGTAAAAATCAGCGTTCGCATATTCATATATAAAACTTCTAACTTGTTTTCTCGTTTTTTATCCATGAATATTAATTATTTTTTGAAGATTTAAAATTTTTGCTTAAATTGATTGGTAGATTTAATCGTTAGGCGAACTGAGAAGTTATAAGGAATTTAAACCATAACCTTTAGAGGATATCTCATTTATACGAAAAAAAAGTTGAAAAAAACACAAATTTTATCGAATAAAAAGATTTAAGTAAGTCATCGGCTATTCTTTAATAAATATACTCTACAAATTTAATAAGGAAAAAAAGAAAATTACTTATTTTAAAGAAAAACCATTTGTAATTATTAGGTATCACTTTTAGCTCCCGAAATTAAATCTAATCCCAAAGAAGCTAAAAACATTCTACCGAATTTCTCGATTAAATTTTTAAGATTTGATGCGTATTTTGGATCCATTAATAATTCACATTCAGAAAGTTTAGAATCTCCTTGAAAAACACTAACTGCGAAAGATGAACATAATGGATATCCACATTTACCGCAATTCTTCTTAGGTAAGAATTGGAACAATTCCATCCAAGAATTTTTCTTTACGGTATTTATTTGTTCTTGTTTAGGAGGGCCATATTTTAATAAATCTGAATACGCCTTATTTATAATTTTCTTTAACTTTTTTAAAAATTCTTTTGCAGCATTTACATCCGGTGTATTTGTAACACCAATTTTTCCAGAAGCAAATAATGTGACATTGCGGTTATCTATTCTAAGAGTTAACGAATTATCTTTCTGGATATAATTTGCTTTACCTGGAGGCGTTTGTAGAAATATAATAGGAATTACATCATCTAGTCTATTATCTGCTTGAGCGATAAATCTAATATAACCAGGTGTTGTTAAGCATGGAAGTATTTCTTTTATCTCAATTTTTTTTACTAATTCAATTTGCTTTTCTTGATTTTTATTTTTTTTCTCTATTTTTTTTCAACTCCTTTTTTATTTATTATAATTTAATTTTTCTTTCATTCCAAAATATCTGGAAAAAATTGTTGATGTAAGCGTTAATAAACAAAAGCTTAAGCAATAGAATTTGTTGTAAGTGAATTAAAAAATATTAACGTAATTTCAACTCGAATTGATAAGTTTTATAGACTTAAATAATACAATGCTTCTAAAACTGCTAAACCTATTAAGGTCTTGGTATTAATGTTTTTGTATGCTGTTGTAATATTTTAATTTTAAAATTTCAAGTAAATTATTTTTAATAAAAAAAATTTTACACACATAAAAATATTTCGATTTAAAAAAAAAAAAAATTAACTTTTAAATTTATTAAACGCCTTAATGCCAATTACAAATAAAACCGCAGAATATATTAATAGATATATTAAATTCATAACGATTTGCGAATTTGATACCGATAATCCTTTTAACAATAGATCGTTCATTATTATTACGGCAAATCTCGGAGGGAGTACATTTGCCACTGCTTTCATTTCTTCGCTGAAAAAATCTATTGGAAAGAATATTCCTGTAAGCATCATTAGAGGTATTATTATTATCCAAACACCTCCTCCGGCAGTATCGGGATCTTTGAAAACTGGAGCTAAAATGAACCCTAATGATAATATAAATAAAGAGAAAAGGAAAATCACCAAAAATACTCCGAGAATTGCATCAAACATTGAATGAATTATAGGTTGCCAGCCAAAGATATATAAAACCCCTACACCGATTAAAAATTGCATAAATACGAGAATAATGCTTACAAAAGTATTTGATGTAATTATTTCCCAATTTCTAACTTCACTGGAGCTTAACCTTTTATATATACCGTCTTTTTTTTCACTGGTAATTATTACCAATACGAAAGAAAGAATTGTCATCGGGGCATATAAGATCATACCTGGCGCTTGGTAACTAAGAGCATCAACTTCATGTCCAACCGTGCTTTTAGATTCATAAGAGACATCTAAATCGGGATTCGTATAATCATAATTTATTACTTTTGACATTACGGAATTTATTAATTGCTCGATTATTGACTTAGTTGATGGAGAAACCGATTGTAGGAAATAAATTTCATATTTAAGAGGTGCAGATCTATTTCCTACTTTAGCTTCCTCTAAGGATTTTTCGTATCCTTGCGGAAAATATACAAAAGCAATAATTTCTTCATTAATTTGAGCCTTTGAAGCAGCATCTTTAGAGTCAAATTTTTCTAATTTTATATTATCGAGATCATTTAAGGCATTATAACAAACTTCTAGATTATAATTCGGATAAAGAGTATGGTTTGCAGTTGAAGTGTCATCATCTACCCATCCGATTGAATATTCTCTGTTCTCAGCAGCCGTTGAGACATTACTCAGCATTAATCCCATAAAAATATAATAAACAATAGGTATACCTATTAAAAATCCGATTTGCTTCGGATTCTTAAAAAATCTCATTAAATCTTTTTTGATTAATGCAGCTAATCTAATTTTACTTCCCTTGATATTGGATCTTTTTCCTTTTTTATAAGACTTTTTCATTTTTCTTCACACCTCTATTATTCTCTTAATGAGCGTCCGGTTAATGTTAAAAATACATTCTCAAGACTATTTCTCTGGACGCTAATATCAATAATTTGTATATTTTTACCATTTTCATTAAAATGATTTATGATATCTCCTATCTTCCCCAAACCATCAAGAGCACTAATTCTGATAATGCTCTCTTTCTCATCGAAATTTAGATCTAATATATAATCTAATTCTTTCAATGATTTATATACTGCATCAATTTCTCTTGTTGGACCATCAATTTTAAATAAAAGGAGATCTCCTTTACCGATATGTTCTTTTAGATATTCCGGTGTCCCTTCCGCAATTATTTTTCCATAATCTATGATCGCAAGACGATCAGAAAGAATATCTGCTTCGTCCATATAATGCGTTGTTAAAAAGATTGTCTTTCCTCTCTTTTTTAATTCAAAAATATAATCCCAAATCAATCGTCTTGATTGAGGATCTAAGCCTGCAGTTGGCTCGTCCAAGAAAAGAATATCAGGATCGTGCACTAAACCGATAATTAAGTTTAACCTTCTTTTCATGCCACCGCTTAATTTAACAACTTTTGTCTTTTTTTTATCTGTCAGTCCGACTTTTTCTATTAATTCTTCTGCCCGTTTTTTTAAAACAGGAATATCGATATTATACATCTTACCAAAAAAAATAAGGTTTTGATAAACCGATAATTCTTCGTAAAAAATATTTTCTTGCGGACATATTCCTATGAATTTCTTTATCTCTTTAGATTCCTTAACCACATCAAATCCATTAATTTTGGCTGTGCCCCCCGTTGGTTTCATATAACAGCATAATACATTGATGGTTGTAGTCTTTCCAGCACCATTAGGTCCTAAAAAACCAAAACATTCTCCTTTACTAATTTTAAAAGAGATGCCATCAACTGCTTTAACGTCTTGAAAATATTTTTTTAAATCATTAACTTCTATTACGGTATTATCATTTTTATCAGACATTGTAGCACCTTTTTATGAATTAAAAATAATTCACGATAAACTATATAATTAAAATAAGATAGATTTAAATAAGTTTTAATAGTCCAATTTTTATTTTAAATAAATTGGTTTAATTTAACTTTTTATTAAGTATATTAATTGTTGATAATAAAATCTTAACTGCACTTTCCATAATATTCTCGTCTAAATTTTCAACCGTGTCCTCGGGGTTATGATAATTTCCAGAAAACTCTTTTGTTTCCTGGACAGCCCCCATTAAGATTGCCTTAATTCCGTTATTTGCGAAAATTGCAGCATCAGAACCTCCAATTGGTAATGTTTCCGTTGTAGTGCTTATATTTGAGATCCCTGATTTCTTCATGCCTTCAAGCAATAAATCAATTAATTCCTTAGGAAATTTTGCCTTTTTAGGCTTTTCTCCGTCTGCAGCAAAAAATAATTGCCGGATTTTAGAGCTACCGCCGACACTTTCCATATTAATATCATATGCATCTTTTATCTCATCATAATGTTTTTCTATAAAATATTTAGCACCTTGATGATTAGTTTCCTCACCTGTTAGGGAAAGTCCCCATATTTCCACATAATCAGGTCTATTTTTAGCAATTATACCTAATGTCGTAATAATCACGCAAATAGCCGCTAAATTATCGTTCGCCCCGGGGGATACACCTCTAGGAATAATTAAATATGTAAAAGTTGCCAACCAAAGCCATGTAAATCCTAAAATTCCTACAAAGATCATTTTAATATAAAAGATCCATATAAAATTAATAAAGAGATTAACTAATAAGATTATCTGATAAACCAAAATAGTTAAGGCGCAAAATATCAATACCTTTTCCGTGCCATCATTAAAGAAAACATATGTTCCATAAAAATTAGGATTTCCATTCTTATCTTTTTTTTCAAATAATTTTCCATTCCAGGGAGCATCGTGATGTCCTGAAATAATTAAAATCTTCTTTGTTTCCTTTTTAGGTTTAATTTTTGCAATAACATTATACATTTTTTTATTTTTAAATAGAAATCCAAGTAAATCTTTTGCTTTTTTCCGATCCAGAATAATATATACGACAGAGAAGGCAAAAACAAGAAGTCCTAATAATGCGATAAGGAATTCTATAACAGAATTATAATTATAATACCTTTCGCCAAAAATAGAGAACATAAATATAACAAATGAAATTGAATATAGGATAAATAAAATAACAAGTGATACGGGGGGAGATTTACTTTTACCTAAAAATTCTTCAACAATTACATCATCAGCACCTAATTCCTTAAATTTTCGACTTATAATTTCTGCTGCTTTTTTATCACCTTTAGAACCTGCTCGTCTAAAACCCGCATATTTCCAAATATCTTCTGCGTGCTCTTTCGGAGTTTTATTTCCTGATTGAAAATATTCTTTTAATAGGACATCGTAATTGTTAGACATATTATAAAGAATATTTCGGGAAATAAAAAACATATTAATATTATTTATTTTTCAAGAAAGGGCAAATTTTTTGTTGGATATATAATTTAAAATCTTAAATGACGCAACAAAAAACAGAGCAAACATTTGTCATAGGAATTTTTGGAGACAATTTTGAGCTGAGAAAAATTATCGGACAGGCTCTTGGTGCTCCGAGCTCAAAATCAGATATACAAGTATATGATCGCTTACATAATTCATTAGGATATATTTTTTCCGCATATACTCCAATAGATTATCCTGAAAAATTGAAACCATTTCTACAAATTTTAAATCTTACTGATATTCATATTTTATCAATAGATTTAGAGACGGGTTTAAATGCAGCAATCGGCGAAATATTAATTGCTATGGATCTTGTTAAACAATTAAAAATAGTAAAGCAGTTAATCGTAATTGGGAATATAAACGAAAAAACGGAATGGAAATTACCCGAAATCCGTAAAAATATAAAAAAAGTCATAGAGACCACAAGTTTACGGGATGTTAATATTATTGAGATTAAGGAAAAAGAAGATTTTCAGTTAATGAAAAAGAGAATTATAGAATTGGGACTCGAATTAATTAAAGAAAAGAATCAAAATCAAGCAAAAAATGATGATAGAATCGTAATATTAATTGACCATGTATTTCCTGTGAAAGGTATTGGCACTGTCGCTTTAGGAATTGTGAAAGAAGGCATATTACATGCAGGTCAGATGTTAGAATTAGTTGATGGGACAAATAATTCAAGAAAAGTAATTATTAGAAGTATCCAAAAGCAAGATAGAGATTACAAAGAGGCATATGAAGGTGATCGAATCGGAGTTGCTTTAAAAGGAATAAATCCCGATGAGGTTTCCAGAGATAACATTTTGGCAACTCCGGGGATTTTTCATGGAGTAAATGAGCTTGTTGCAGAATTACATGTTAGCCCCTTTTATAAACCTAAAAGCGGAAAGATAATCCCTAATGATGGAGACCAATATCATGCTATTTCATTTTTGAAAATGGTACCTCTTAAAATTATAGACGGTAATGAAATTGAGCCCGGTCAAAATGGTATTGTTAAATTTGAATTGGATAAACCACTTTACCATGATGGAAGGGGATTAAAGGGATTTATTGTTAAATTAAATCGATTTCAAAATAAATTACGTATAGTAGGAATTTTTTTTCAAAAAATAGATTAATTATTAATAACTTTTATTAGAAATTATAGAGAATACTAATTATGAAAATCATTAAGATTCCAAATTATGGAGAATTGAAAATAAAGAACGTAGTATTTGATATAAATGGAACAATACAATTTAAAGGTAAAATAGAAGATGATTTAATTATTAAATTTCAAGAACTTAAAAAAATTTATGATGTATACCTCGTTTCTTCGGATACGCGCGGAAATCTTAAGGATTTAGCAGAAAAGCTTGGCGTGGATTTTATCAAAATAAACCCTGAAGAAAAAAATAAGACCGATGCTGAAGCAAAAGAAGATGTTATTAGTCAATTAGGAGAAAGTGAGACTATAGCTATTGGAAATGGAAATAATGATTATTTAATGCTCAAGAGGGCAACCTTGGGGATTGTTATTATAGGATTCGAAGGAGCCTCCATTAAAAGTATCCTTAATGCTGATTTAGCTTTTACAAATCCTTTAGATGTAATTGATTTCTTATTAGATGATACGAGTATTATTTCTACATTAAGAATTTAAGAAATATATAAAAATTAAAGAAAAAAATTAAGAATCCTAATCCCTCGCAAGGCGTTCATCAAATAAATCCCATAATAGGTTTTATTATTTGAATCATTACCTCGGATTTAATAAATTATTTGCAATCTTTTGACTCTTGGAGATTTAATTTTATGAACCCTGCTTCTTGTATGTTTCTCTGTTCTGAGCGTATATTTCTGTTTACCTGTTTTAGATACTTCATGGCTTTCTTTTTGCCTTGTAGGATATTATTTATTAATTCTTCTTTACTGAAGCCCCCTGATAAAACCAAAGCGGTTTGAAAAGATTGCTCCGGTTTAAGTGTTTTAAACTCAATTTGCAGAGCCGATAAAATTTCACCTTTTCCCTTGTATAAAGTATTTGAAAGATTTAACCTATTAGGGTTAATAGAAAATTCTCTGGTAAGACTGCTTTCATAATGTGTTGGCTTGGATAAGGTCGAAAATCCTCCGTGAAGCCCCGTATCATCGTATTGATATATTATTCCGTTTTCCTCCTCATACCCTGAATAATCATTATCAAAACCTTCTAAACCGTTTATATCGAGGTCAAAGATAAAATACATTGAAAAGTCAATTAAATCAAAATCCGAATTATTCCTTAACGTGACAAATGAAATAATGTAAGGAACTTTCGGATATATGAAGAAATCAATATAGACCCGAATCTTATGCCTCTCATCTTTAAAAATAATCGGTCTTAATTTACCCTCTTTGATTAGCTTTTTCAAATATTCCCTAATGTCGAAATCGAAGGTTATTCTATTAATTGCAAGCCCCGTCCTACTGTTTACCAGTTGATAAATCGGAGTTGGTTCTATATTTTTAAGTAATACAGGAACGGTTCCGATTGGTTTTCCTTTAAGTTTGAATGAAAACCATGGTCCCGATAATTCTTGTTCTGTGAGATATAATAAATATCTATTTTTATACATGATCTCCTTAATTGAGAAACCCATTAAATATCCTGAAGTATTTCAAGTTGCAAATATTTCATTGAACTGAACTTTTAGGACTATTGACAATCAACCTCCTTTTAATGTAGATTTTTTTAAATAAATAATGCATTTTAAAAATTAATATTTTTAAGTTATAGAACGAGAATGAATCTTTAAAGATTATTTTTATAAAATAAAATTAAAAATTTTAAACAGTTTCAAGAAATTTATATGCAATATAAAGAAATGCGTTATCTACATTTTCTCCGGTCTTACAAGATGTAAGAATATATTTAAACCCTAAATTATCGGCAATTTTTTTTATATCTTCTTCCCCTACGGTTATATTATCTTCTAAATCGGATTTATTCCCAACAATAATGATGGGAATCTTTCGATCGATTGATTTTTTAATATCATTATACCAATCAATAACTCCGGGATCGAGCGTATCATAGCGGGTTCGATCGCATACAATGAACGCCGCATTAGCACCGTTATAGAATCGAGCCCTATATTGATCGAAGGCGCTTTTCTGCCCTCCAATATCCCATATAATAAAATTTAAATTTGTTTCAGGGCCAAGATCTACAATTTTTTTGGAAATTTCAACACCTAAAGTAGAGATATAACTTTCTTGGAATTTATTATTTACAAAACGATCAATTAGACTTGTCTTTCCTACCTTATAATTACCCGTAATTATCAATTTTGCAGAAAATTCACCTGGAGGTAATTTTCCACCCCTCATTTTGCTTGTTACTCTTACAATTTCTGGTATTTCCAAAGAAACATTTTCTTTTCCCTCAATAATTAATTCTACCTTAGATGCAATATATTCAGAATATACTTTTAATTCTGCATCAGAGGTTCCTTGTTCTGCGATTGTGGTTATTATTGAATTCGGACCTTTCGAGCAATATGCAAATTTTTTATCACCTGTGGTAGTAATGTTAAAAAATTTATCTTCTACTCCAAATTCATTCTTAATCCTATCGATATAACTATCTAAAACTGCAGAAATGGCTCCTATTACCTCATCGCTTTGAGTTCCCTCACGTCCCACTGATGCCATTATTAACCCATCTCTATCGCAAATTGCAACTGCTAAAACGCCTTTAACATCATTCATATAATTCTTCAATAGAGTACTGAATTGTTCTTCTTTACTCATACTAAAATCAATCTATATCGTGTTTTCAATAATATTAGTATGGTTTATATTTATTTAATATTTAAGGAAATTTTAGTCAAATAGTTTAGTAAACTCTATGAATCCTATTTTTCAGGATTAAAAAAATAAAATAAATAAACTTTTCCTTTTTTTTAAAAATTGTTAAAATTTTCGGAATTCAAGGCGATCTTCATCTTTAAAATACGTTAATCGTCCTTTATCTATTCCAAATATAGATTTAGGGATATTTATAAAATGATCTATTAATTCATTTATTAAATTATCATAATTTAGGAATCTTTTTCTTTCTTTTAATCTCTTTAGTCTTTCAAATGTTTTCTGCTTAATTTGAATTGTTGCAGTCATATAATCTTTTATTATTATATAAAACATAAATATTTTTAAAAAAATAATTGTTAATGCTAATAATTTATGAAAAGTTATATGAATCCAAATACTCCTTTATCTCCTGGTTGCCTTCCGAATAAGAAAATCCCTATTTTAATTCCCAAATACAGCCAAACGGGATATAAATGCAAACATCAGAATTCCGCAGAGTATTAAAATTCGCTGGGGTCCTGGAGCACAAAGTTCTTGTAAGTTATTGAAATCCATATTATTATTTTTTAACCAATCTTTAATCCATTGTTCTCCAGAGGTAAACATAAATTCACAACTGGTTGCATCGGGGTTGTTTTCGTAATAGCCTTCCCATATGACTTTCAATAGATTAAAAAAGCTTTCATTCATAACACCTAAAGCGCCGTGGTCCTTAGCATTCAATTCGCAAAATAAAGAACCAGAAACGATATAAAATAATAATAGAATAATGACGCTCAAGGTTACACTTAAAAAACTATCTTCTTTATAGAATTTCTTTGAAATCAAGGCAATTAATATGCCGAATATTATTAATATTCCGGGATCTAATAAAAATGACATTTTTTCACCTCCTTTTATTAATGGTGGATTTCCTCCCATCCATTTTCATCATACCATTTTAAAGTTTTTATTATTCCTATTTTTCTTTCAGCATATTTATATTCAAAACCCGCTTCCTTTGATTTTTTATTTGAGAAGTGATAATTTCCATAGATATATTCAATAACATCTTTCTTTAATCTCGGTGATGTCTTGCGGCTCTCCTAAACGTCTCATCGAATATCCTTTAGCTTATCCTCTGACAAGATCAATGTGTGCTCCAATCGGAGATAATGCAGCTGCTGCGATAATTTGCTCAGAGAAATTCTTAAAGGAACACCCAAATAATAGAGCCATCTTAATTAGAGCCTCTGTACTTCAATCAGGATCTTGGGGTAGACAATGGTAAGGATACTATTACAAAAAGAGCTGCAAAAGCCGCTTACGAGATGGCGGGGCTCGGACCGAAAGACATTGATGTTGCAGAAGTTCATGATGCAACCGCATTTGCAGAAATTCATCAAATTGAAGAATTAGGTTTTTGTGAAGTAGGGCAAGGAGGTCCTTTCTCAGAAAGTGGTGCTACAGCTTTAGATGGAGAAATCCCTATAAATACAAGTGGCGGACTAATCTCTCGTGGTCATCCAATAGGTGCTTCGGGAATTGCACAAATTTATGAATTGGTCCTTCAATTACGTGGAGAAGCCGGACAAAGACAGGTTAAAGATGCAAAAATTGCACTAGCTGAAAATGGTGGCGGTAATATCGGTGCTGGAGAAGCAGCTCTATGTGTCCATATCCTCGAAAAGGTTTAATCTATATTTTAACTATTTATATTCCAGTTTCCAATTTTTATCTAATTTCTTTTTTTTCATTTAGTTTGAAATTTTAAATAAATAGGAAAAAAATGATAACAAAATCAGGAAAAATAATAAAGCCGATTAAATATTTCTGATATTTTTTCATTTTTCTGAAATAAACTGAGTTAATATATTCAAATTGATATAATTTTTTTGTAAAAAATAATTTCTTATAAATTTACTCTTTTGTATTATTTATCTTAAAACTTAATTTTCTTTTTCATTTGTCTTTACCAATAAATTCGATTTTTATCTATTTCTCTTTTAAATTTTTCAGAATTGGAGTTAGAATATTTATCTCATCCAAATCTAAGTTTATTAATCCAAGCTTATCGAAATCCTTTAAAAAATCCTAAAAAAAATAATAAAATCTCGTTATGTATGAGATTCTACAAAAAAAAATTTGTTTCTTATACGTCTTTTCTTGAATTTTTTCAAAACCTTTTTTATATTTTAGAATCTGTATTCTGTAATAATATTTTTTTCTTTTTGTAAAAATAATTATTTCCTATTTTCTTTTTTGACATATTTGGGAAAGAGAAAATCATTAAATAAATCTTGAAGGATTTACATAAAAAG
>CAZVTX010000069.1:5909-13348 GCA_964629395.1 uncultured archaeon | reverse complement strand
AGGAGATGTAGATATTACATATTCAGATACTCGAAAGGCAAATAAAATCCTTAAATATTATCCTAAAGTTAGTATTGAAGAAGGTTTAAAAATAACATATGAATGGTTAAAAAATAAGAAAACAGAAGGGGGAGAAAATGTTTGAAATTAATGTTTATTGATCAAAAATTTGATCCTAAAAGTACAGGTGGCGCATTTAAGAGCAATTTTTTAATTATGAAAAAGTTATTGGAGGATTCTAATATAAAAATTGAAGTATTAGCAAGGGATATACATTATTATAAACATAAAAATCTGAAAATAAAAAAAATAAGACCTATTTTCAAATCTCCTATTAAAAAAATAAATAAATTGTTGGATTTTATAAGAATAAATCAATATTTAAGTATCTTTCAAATCATCTCTCAAATAAAAAAATTTAAACCAGATCTTATAATTGTCCAAAGAGATTTAACGATTCCCGCTCTATTAGCTGCTTTTTTTAAAAAAATTCCCGTAATTAATATTATTAGGGATGGAATGGGTTTTTGTCCAAAATATATTGATGTAATAGAATGCTATAAAAATTGTTTAGAGCCTATATCAAGAAAAAAGTGTTGGGATTGTATAAATAGATGGCAAATGTTAAGAATTATATTAAAAGATAATTTCAACGGCGCTAAAAAACCTTTAATTAATTCATTTTATTCAATTTATTACAAAATCAATTATTTTATAACTAAATTTTATTTAAAATTATTAAAGAGGGCTTCTATAAACATTGTAGCATCTCCATTAATGAAAACTTTAATAATTAATAAAATTGGAAAGATAAATAATATTCTAATAAAAAGAATCACACCAATAGAAATAATTGATAAGAATATTGAAAATAAAATAGAAAAAGAAATTCCAGATAAAATTAAAAAGATAAAAAATGAAAAAATAATATTATACATTATTCCGCGAAATGAGGGGGGGAGTAAAGGATATCCTTTCGTTTATGATCTAATCAAAAAGCTGAAAAAGAATTATTATTTTATAGTTGTTGGCGTAAAAATAAAAGAATTAGAGGAATTTAATAATGTAATAAATTTAGAAAAAATCCCTACAGATATTTTATATTATTTATATCAAATAGCTTCAGTTACTATTGTACCTTCAATCTACACCGAAGCTTTTGGAAGAGTTATTATTGAGAGTATTATAAATCAAACACCGGTAATTTGCTCACCTCAATGCGGAGCAAATTTTCTATTTAAAAATAAAGAATATGTAAAAGTTATTCCTTTAAACCTTAATTTATGGATTAAGGAAATTAAGCAGATTATAAAGCAAAAAGTAAGAATTCCAGAAAAAGATATTATGATGTTAAAAAATAATTTTTCTCCGAACACTTGTCAAAAAGATCTTTTAGATATTATTAAAAAATTAGTCAAAAAGAGAAAAGAATAATCATATAAAATTTTTTAAACTATACCAAATTTTTAAAGCCTAGATTCTCTATAAAATTTAAAAATAATTATAAGAAGAACGTGTTTAAATTTGGATTTTAACGGTTTACGAATATTAATTACAGGTGCTGCGGGGTTTATAGGTAGCAATCTTACGGATAAGTTTTTAGAGTTAGGTGCCGAAGTTATTGGTTTAGATAATCTTTTTAATGGTAGACTCTCAAATCTGGAAGATGCCTTTAAGAATAAAAGATTTGAATTTCATAAGGGAGATGTAAGGGATTTAAACTTTCTTTTAGATCTTTTTAAAGATGTGGATATAATTTATCATGAAGCGGCTTTTACAAGTGTGCCTCAGTCAGTTAAAATGCCGGAAAATTGTAATGATGTAAATGTAAATGGAATGATCAATGTTCTCAATGCAGCCAGAAGGATGGATGTTGATAAAGTTATTTTTGCATCGAGTTCTGCTGTATATGGTAATACACCTACACTTCCCAAGCATGAGGAAATGGTAAGATGGCCTATTTCTCCTTATGGTGTTGCAAAATTAGCTTGTGAACAATATGCAAAAGTTTGGTATGAGGTTTATGGCTTAAAAACTACCAGTCTAAGATATTTTAATATCTATGGACCACGACAGAGAGATTCTCCTTATAGTGGTGTTTTAGCAATATGGTTGGGAAGAATCTTAAGAAATGAAAATTTAATTATTTACGGAGACGGAACACAGTCACGAGATTTTACATATGTTAAAGATGTTGTAAAAGCAAATATTTTAGCTGCAATTCATGATGCTCCAGGTGAAATCTTTAATATAGCAGCTGGATCACCGATAACTTTAAATGATTTAGCAAAATTATTATTAAAATTAACAGGAAAAGATAATTTAAAAATTGAATATACAGATCCAAGACCAGGAGACATTTTACATAGTTATGGAGATATATCCAAAGCAAGAAAGATTTTAAAATATGAACCTGAATATAATCAAGAAAAAGGGTTAAGAGATTATTTAAATTGGTATATTGAAAAATATAATGTTAAAGATATAAAATTAAAATAGAAAATATATGATTTTTTTTAACCATTTTTTAACTAAAATTCTAAGAAATAAGAAATTCGCAATTTTATTTTTATCTTTGATTTTATACTTACTTTTATTTCTTTTTGAAATAGGTTTTTTTAAAAATATAATTAATATTATTCCGATATTTACTTTTTTATTTGATGAGCTTAGAATTTTAATTGGTATATCAATAATTATTTTTTTACCCTTATTACCACTTTTCTTTATTATATATAAAGTCAATACACTTAATTTTTTGGAAAAATTAACTTATACGATTATTTTTAATTATACTTTCTATGTATTAATAGGTTATATTGGATATTTATTAGGAGTTCCTCTAAATTCATGGTATTTTTTTATTATTTCTATTATCTTTTTTGGATTACTCTTTTCTGTGATTTTTATCTCAAAAAAATTAAGAATAGAATTGCTTAAACCGCAATATAATATTTTTTCAAATTTTTCAGAAAATATTAAAAAATTAAAGAATAAATTAGGTTTTAATGGTTTTTTATTAATTATTTTCTTATTTCTTATGTGTATATTTAATGTTATTAGATTTAGTTATTTTTTTGGAACAGATGCATGGCTACATATAACTATTATAAAGAAAATTTCAATATCTCAAAAATTACCATTAGAGGATTATCATGCAACATTATCTTTACATATTTTTTGTACTGTAATTTATTTATTTTCCGGAGTAGATTTCTTATTAATTCCAAAATATTTCGTTTTTTATACAATATTTTTATCTGCGTTGGTTTTTTATAATTTAGCTTTAAGAATTTTAAAAAATAAAGATTTAGTAATTTTAGGAACGTTTTTATTGGAAGTATCCTCGCTCGGTTTTAGATATACTATGTATCAATTTTGGCCTTCTGCTATGTCTTTAATATTAAGTTTATTTCTGTTTTTTCTATTGTATACCCGTTTATTGAATTTTATTAAAGAAATAAGGCCAACAAAAAAAGAAATCTTCTCAAGATTAATAAATGATTATATTTTAATGAGTTTAGTTTTTATAACTGCAATGTTAACACATGTTTTAACAATTTTAGTTTTTATATTGGGATTTTTCTGGATTTTTCTAATATATTTTATTAAAGATTATCGGAGAGGTTTTGACTTCTTTATAATATGTTGTTTTTTGGTAATATTTATAATACTCAGCATATTTGGTTTAGGAGAAGGACACTATTTTTATTTGGAAGACATCTCATTGTCATGGTATTTTTATATTATTGGAATTATCGGATTTTTAGCAGTTTTTATACCAATAACGTATAGATTTAAAATTTCATTATTATTTACAACAGGCCGTTATTCTGCTACAATAAAAGGAGAAAAATCATTAATTTTTAAGAAAATTGATGAAAAATTTATTATTCCGATTACCATAATCGCGAGTATTTTCTTTTTAATTATTTTTTCGATTCTAAATGTAATTTTCTTCCATTTAGACATCTCAACTATTTTTGATGGCCTTGAAATTATCCTTTTTACAGTTTTAGCTACATGGGGTTTAATATTATTTCAGAAAAAACCACGAGGTAAACCATTATTTATTTGGTATTTAAATTATATAGGAATTCTCTCTATTGCACTAATGTTATATTTAGTATTTGAAAGCAGAACCCCAATCCTAGCAAGAGTCTATATTTTAGCAAGCCCGTTAATTATTATTGGCTTCTTAACTTATCTTTATAAACTTATTAAAGTCCATTCAATTAGAAAGAAAAAAGCCAAGATCTTAATTTTCCTTATAATTCTTCTCTCAATATTCAGTTCCTTTTATTATGAATCTCGTGTTGCAAATAAATTCAGCTTAATGCATAGAGATACCGCTTTAATAAGATGGTATGCGGAGAAATCAGATGAAAAAAGTAATATAATTGCTGAATTTGGATGGAATTTTGTATTTATTTATTATGATTATCCGTATAATGATAAATCCAATCCAGGAATTTATGAAATACACAACTTTATTTACTATAAAAACAACTTAATTAATCCTAACAATCATTTTGAAGAAAATGGGACAAATAAATTAAAAGAAATGAAAAATCAAACCGGTAAAGATGTATATATCTTATATGATGACTATTATATATTAAAAAGCGGATATGAAACATATGAACAATTAGATGAAAAAGATCATCAAAAATATTATGATGCTAAATATATAAATAAAATTGGAAGCTCTAAAACCGAAGACGGAGTATCAAGAGAATTATTTTGGGTAGTTTAGATTATTTTAATATTTCAAAATCACCTTGAAGTATCCTCTCGAATTTACCTCCTACTTTATGAATCTTATCTTTATTAATTTTAAATAACTCAGGAATTTTTCCAGTGTAGCCCACTTTATTACCCCGAGAGATAAATGCCCCCCTTACACCATCAAAATCATCCACTTTATCCAATGCTTTTTTAATAGATTTCTCTATATCGTTCCCTTTAACAATATTCCCAATTTTAGTAGCAACTGCATCAGCAATAGCGGCGTTTTTTGCGAAAATAGTAACTGCATCAGCTTCCCCAAAACTAATTGCATGGCCAATTGTAGCAGAGCTGGTACCTATTCCTATAGGACAATCTTCTCTTTTAATTAAAAATCCAATATTAAGATTTAAAGGATTATATCCCGCAAAAAGGCCGATTTTCATATTTTCTTCGGAATCTATTGCAATTTCGCCCCCATTTTCTACTAAAGCGACTTTTGCGGGAATAAAATCATTTGACTCTTGTTTCATAGAATTAAGCATTAGATCGGCTAATGCTCCTGCTACTGCTGCCATAGGTCCTACATCAGCAATTTTGGATGCATAGTCCATTAGTTTTATAATTGGTTCTTCTGAATATATCTTAATAGGTGAAAAAGAAGTCAAAAACGTTTTATTCTTATAAATATATTTTTCCAATTGATTTCTATGATAATAGAATACTTCTTTAGCTTTTAATATAGCTTTTTTCGAGTCTGAAATGATTGTAATGTCCGATTCCTTTTCAGTAAAATGGTATTTATATTTTCTCAATCTATGAATCTCCGGATAAAATCTTAAAGCTTGTTTTTAAATTATCATTATTAAAAAAAATATAAATAAATATTCTTTTATTAGTAAAAATAAAAAAAATTTCTTTATTTGATTATGGCTAAAATAAATTATGATGAACTCGTCTCACAATTAAAGATGGAAATAAACACAGAATGCGCCATTGCAAATCGTTATGGTATTGTTTTAGCAAGTCTTATAAAAGAATTTGCTAAAGGCAAAGTTATTCCGCAGAAGATTCTTGAACTTATTAATAGTAGAGATGCGATTGGAGATGAACTAAATTTAAAACAGATAAAATCATTTGCTTTAGGAGCAGAGGAATATAATTTTCTTTTTACATTTTCGGAAGAATTAATATTAATTTCTAAATTGGATTTAGATGTTAATCTTGCTAAATTTATGCCAAGTATAAGTATTTTTCTTCAAAAAATAGAACAAAGTGCTAAAGATGATGAATTAATTGAGTTTTCAGAATTCGATTTCAGTAAAGAAATAAAAAAAATTGAAACTACATTAAGTAAAGATAGACCTTCAAAAGAAAAGTTTTCAATTATTAAAGATCTTATAAAATATATTTCTACTTAGTTAATATTAGGTGATCATTATTTTAAGACAGGTTTATATTTATAAGGACGATGAATTATTATATTATCGGCATTTTGGAAAAGCTTTAAAAAGAGAAATTTTTGATAATCTCATAGAAGAATTAAGACGAGATGCTTTTGCAGGAGGACTCACGAAAGTCCAATATCATGATTATTATAAATACAGAATATCATATACTACTGAGCCAGAATTAGGTTTAATTTTTGTATTTGTAACAGGATTGACGGATAATTTTGAAAATATTAAAAAAGAATTAATTAGGTGCAAAAAGGAATTTTTAAATTTATTTGAAGATATATTGCACCATCGATTTGATGCAAAGACTTTCGAAATTTTTGACCCAACCGTTGATTCAATTCATAGAAATTTAAGACCTAAAATATCTTTAGTTGGTTTTTCAGGTGTAGGAAAAACAACAATTACAAGACTAATAAAAGCAGAAGAAATTCCGATGCAACATATTCCAACCATTACAGGAGATATTGCAACAATTAAAATAGGTAAATTACATTTTCATCTATGGGATTTCGCTGGACAAGAACAATTTAGTTATTTATGGAATAATTTTATAAAGGGAAGTGATGCCGTTCTTTTAATTACAGATTCTACTCTTGAGAATGTTGAAAAAAGCAAATTTTTTCTTGAACTAATCAAAGAGAGAGCCCCACATGCACATACAGCGGTAATCGGGAATAAACAAGATCTTGAAGGTGCTATGAAACCAGAGCAGATTGAGAAAATTTTAGGTTTAAAAACATATTCCATGGTTGCAAAAGACCCAAGTAATCGGGATAAAATGATTCAGATTATCGCGGATGTATTAGAAATGAGTGCAGAAGTTTCTCCCCTATTAAAACCATTATTAGAAAGAGATAAATTAACAGAGGAAGCAACAAAAGCAATTGAAGATGGAGATTTTGAAAAAGCAGCTCTTTTATTTGAAAAAATTTCAGATCTTTGTATAGAATTGGGAGATGATTCATTAGGAAGGGAATTTTATGAAAAAGCCCAGAAAATAAAAAATATGTTAAAAAAGATTGGTGTAGAATCTGCAGAAACAACCCAAACACCTATTTCAGAACAAGAAGCGCCTCCCCCAGCGCCAAAGCAAGCACCCAAAGTAGCCGCACCCAAGCAGCCCGCTCCGCCACCTGCTCCTAAACAGCCAGCACCGCCTCCAGCGCCAAAGCAAGCACCCAAAGTAGCCGCACCCAAGCAGCCCGCTCCGCCACCTGCTCCTAAACAGCCAGCACCGCCTCCAGCGCCAAA
>CAZVTX010000069.1:0-5809 GCA_964629395.1 uncultured archaeon | reverse complement strand
TAGCCGCACCCAAGCAACCTGCTCCGCCACCTGCTCCTAAACAGCCAGCACCGCCTCCAGCGCCAAAGCAAGCACCCAAAATAGCCGCACCCAAGCAACCCGCTCCGCCACCTGCTCCTAAACAGCCAGCACCGCCTCCAGCGCCAAAACAAGCACCTGAAGTAGCTGCACCTAAACAACCTCCTTTGAAAAAAGAAGGTAAGCCCAAATTTCAAGGGATTCCCGGGATGCCTAATTTATCAATACCTCTCAAAAAAGTGCAATCAGAAGTAGCTAAAAAACTTGAAGAGGAAGATTCTGTATTAATAAAACCTAAAATACAACAGCCCACATTAAAATTAAAAATAGACCCTTCTGCTTTTATGGTTAAACAAAGACCGAAAACTGTGAGCGTTGTACCTAAAGATGCAAAAGATAAACTTAAAATATCTCCCTTTGCTCAAGTAACAAATCCTTCACAACCATATGCACCATCAACACCTCAGCAAACACCTAAAATTCAGAAACCTCCTGAACCGCCGAAAATTATTGAACAACAGCCAACAGTACATAAAGAAACGGTTCAAAAGCCTTCAGTGGAAGTAACACCACCATTGACTTCAGATGCAATCCAAAAGCCTCTAAGTGCACCTTCAATTTCAAAAGAAGAACATAAAACAGCACCATCAGTATCCCCAGAAACTGAATTGCCACCAAAAGTAATAGCAGCTCAACAAAAACAAAATATTGAGCAAACTTTAATTGATTTAAAGATTAAAAAAGCTAATATTCAAAAAATGGCCTTAGATTTTGATATGCAAGAATTATCGGGAGAAATTTCAGCGGAAGAATTAGCTGAAAAGAAAAAGAGATTAGAAATTCTCGAAAAGAAAATTGATGAACAAATTGCAAATTTAGAAAAGTTATTATAATTTGTTTAAATTTATCATTATCTTATTTTTAATAAAGTATTTAAATCATTTTTTTCAATACAAATTATCTTAATTATTTATTCTTCTCTTTGAATATGAAAAGAAAAGATTTAATCTCATTGATTTTATTTTTATTATTAATTTCGATAATTGTAATGGATGGGGCTTTAGTTTTACCTAATCAGGTATTAATTGCTGCCGATTTAGGAATTTATTTCGATTTAATAGGAGTAATGATCGGAGCGTATATTATTACTGCTGGGATATCCACTTTAATTTTTGGTTATCTTACCGATCTAGTAGCCCGAAAATACTTATTAATTTTTGCAGGATTTCTTTGGGGAACAGATGCAATCATGCATATTTTTATTACAGAATTCTGGCAACTTTTTATTATCCGCCTTATCGCAGCTGTAGCTACAGGAGTAACAACACCAGTGGCTTTCTCTTTCTTAGCAGATGTTGTGTCTTCGGATTCTAGATCTAAAGCTTTTGCAGTATGGGGTTTTATCACAACTTTAGGGGGTATTTTTGCAGGTATTATTGCGTTATCATTTAATAAAATACCTTATGAAAAAATAGACGTTGAGACAGGTTCTATAAAAGAAAATCTAAATTATATAATAGAACATTACCCTACATTATTAAATACATGGAGATATCCATTCGTAATTCTAGGTATTGCTGCAATAATAGTAACTATTTTGAATATTTTCTTTACAAGAGAGCCTGTAAGAGCAGCCTCGGAAAAAGTATTTGAAGGTATTTCTGAAGAAGATTTACAATATTCTTATAAAATCCATATATCTGACCTTAAATACATTTTTAAAAGAAAGTCAAATTTTTTCCTAATTATGAATATGTTTGATGTAATAGGGTCAGGAATTCTTGTAGCCTATATTTTTCCTTATATTAATCTTGAAATGGGAGTATCTTTTGGTGATCCTAATTCATTAACTAAACTTTTAGTGTTACTTTTAATTGCAGGGATATTAGGATTTGTTGTAGGTCAATTTGGAATCCCTATTTGGGCAGACAAATTAGTAAAAGGGGGCGAAATTACAGCAAGAGTTAAAGTTGCTACTATATGTTCTTTATTAAATCTTCCATTTTTATTGATCGCGTTTTGGATATCTCCTAATGTAAGAGCATCAACCTTCTTTTTCGGTGCTATAAAAGTAAATGAAACACAATTCTGGATTTTATGGATATTATTTGCAATATTACTTGGTGTAGGATTAGCGTTTACTTTTGGGATTGCCCCTAATTGGTATTCTTCGTTAATAGATGTAAATTTACCAGAACATCGTGGTACTATGATCGCCATGGCTTCTTTTGTAGATACAATAGGACGTGCATTAGGTGCCGTTATCGGAGGCTTTTTTATAGTTATGACGGATAGTATTGCCGGAACAATTCTATGGGCAACATTAATATTTGGGATAATATCTTCAGCCTTTTGGATACCTCTATTTTATACATGTAATAAAGATTATGAAGAAGTTCATTCCATAATGCAAAAACGTGCTGAGGAAATACTTGCTAAAAAGCGAGATAATGATGCTAATAATATCATTAATGAGGATTAATACAAAAATTTTTTTAAATATTCATCGGGAACATTAGCTTCACCAATCATTATATTTTTTTTACTTCCATGGTAATCTGAACCACCAGATTTTATTAAATTAAATTTTTCTGCTAATTTACGGAAAAAATCGGGAAAATAATTTTGAGCCCATTCTGCCCGATCAGTATTTTCCCAAGGTCGATTTTTATTATATGTATATTCAATTTCAATTCCCTTTATTCCGGCTTCCACACACATTCTAATAAATTTTGTTTTATTTTCTACATTATAAATTCCAGGATGAGCTAAAATGGGGATCCCTCCAGCAGAATCTATTAAATCAATTGCACTTTCTAATGTTAATTCAAATTTACGTTCAACATAAGCCGGCCCACCTAAACTTATCATTCTGAATATTTCATCCCTGTTTTTTTCACGAGATAATTCGGGATTATTCCTTATTAAAATTTCTACGATATGAGGTCTACCAATTGTTTTACCTCCAGCAATCTCTTTTACCTCATCAAAAGAGATCTTATATCCGAATTCTTCATGTAATCGTTCACATATCTCTCGTTTTTGGTCAATTCTTCCTTTAGATTGACTTTTAAGTGTTTTTATTAATTCATTTGATTCAAAATCAATATTTAAGCCAACAATATGGACATCCTTAATATCTCTTTCTGGTTCATGTTTAATAGAAATCTCTATTCCAGATATCGTAATTATGTCTTTATCTTCTCCATATTTAAGAAATTCATGAATCCCATCAATTGTATCATGATCTGTTAGCGCAATTGCTTTAAGCTTTTTATTAATTGCGATATCAATAATTTTTGAAGGAGAATCAGTCCCATCAGAAGCAGAAGAATGTAAATGAAAATCAATCATATGAAAAAAAAATTTATTTTAATTATTATAAAAGAAAAAGAGAAAAAAGTTTTTAGATTTTATCCTTTTTAAAATTAAGTCTTCTCTGGTTGCTTTGCATAAATCCCCTCTTTCTTAGGTTTGCGTGTTGGCTCCAGCAAATACCAAATACCTCTCTGATATGCTTTTGAACCAAAAAGCATCCTTGAACCATTGCTGAACCATTTAAACCACATTGGATATGAGACCCATAGAAATATCGCAATTGGTATCAAAGAAGGGTCTTTATAATTAATTCCCCAATCTATTCCAAGTAATATAAATGAATTCCACATGAAATCTTGACCATTATCTATATTTACCCATGGTAATATATTTAGATAAGAAAATATGAAGTCTAAAAATCCAAAATATATTAGTACATCGAGAATCATCAATCCCCCAACAATGATAATTGCATACCAAGCAATCCAAGCATTATGACCCTTAGAAAGACCAAATTTATGATATAATAAATATGAGAAAAAGCCGCAAACAGCAATTATTAATAATGATGTTATAAATCCCATTAGAATATCTTACCTCCTTCCATTGGTGTTTTATATTCAATTTTAGGTTTTTGAGCAGGTTTTGGTTCAATGTTAATATATTCAGGCAAAGACCAGTTAAGGGATGGAAACCAACCATTTTGCTTGTACCATTCAATTGTATCGTGAGTTCCTTTCACAAAATCGTTAAATTTGAATTCAAAACCCAAATCTTTCAATTTCTGATTCGAAAAATAGTATTGATGTGTCAAATAACCTAACATCGGTAAATCTAATTTAGGTCTAATACCATATTTTTTTGCTTTTTTTTCCTTTAAGGCACCTAATTTATAAATAATTTTTGCAAAAATTTTGTATATAATCCATGGAGAGGGTATGTATGTATATGTTACTCCTAATTCATTAAATAAACATTCAAGCCATTGTTCTTGCAACGGAGGATCATTTACAACATTGTATATCTGGTTCTCCGCCTCTTTTTTTTCCGCAAGGAATATTGCTGCCCGTACTAAATCTTCCACATGAACTAAAGCCATCATTAATTTTTTTTTCTTTGGAAAAATTTTAGGAATTATAAAATGTCCTACAATATGAGCGAGATAATAAAGATGATACATACCATAAGTTTGATATGGTCCATAAATAGGAGCAGGACGTATAATTGTATATTTAAAATCGGGATGCTCTTCGGCTGTTTTAAAAATTAATTTATCTTGCTCCACTTTTGTCTGTGAATAATTATTGGGTGGATTAAAAGGTGCGGTCTCATCAATCGGATAAATAAAACCTTTTTTATCTTTACTATATTTTGGTTCTCCGTAAACACCACAAGTAGACCAATGAATAAATCGCGGAGGTTTTGTATTAGTTTTTTCACAATGTTCAAAAATAACTTCTAAAAAATTTTTCAAACCTTCATAATTTACTAAATGTAATAATTCATATGGAGCTCCATAATCATAAAGTGATGCAGGATGAAATATAACATCATAATTCTTTTTTCCTTCGGGAAAGATATCATCAGCGAATAATGTTCGAAGTGTATCTTTTTTTGTTAAATCTGAAGGGATATATTTTACACCTTCCCATTCACGGCAATCCATGTATTTCAAATTAGATCCAAATACTTTTTCTTTAGTCATAATTTTATCTCGATCATCAGGTTTAAGATCCGTAGCTACAACAATCCAATCGCCAGATTCTAATAAATATTTAACTAAAAAAGAACCAGTATGCCCTAAGGCTCCATCTACTAATGCTAATTTCATAATATCACTAATTTTTATCTTAATTATATTAATATTAAATTAATTAAAAATACAACATTATTATTTTTAATATTTTAATTATTTTGACTTAAAACTGAATTATAACTGCTAATTAAAATTTTTAGATAAAGAGATTCCAAAAAAATTAATATGATTTAATTAAATTATAGATTATAAATAAAAAATTTATTATAAAAAAGATTTATAAATATAGATATTAATTTAATAAAATTAATCTTCAATTGATAAAATTCTTTTAGCCCATTTTGGTAATATAAATCCAAGATAAAAGAAAAAAGTAGTTGCCATCAAACAGAATCGGATTATCACCAAAAGAATCGGTGTCATTGTTATTATCGCATCAAAAATTGCACTGATACCAAATAATGGGAATGCAATAAGTAGAAATTTTCCTTTCCAAATAATTGTAGGATTATCTCCTGCCTTAATAGAAACTAATGAAAAATGAATCCCTGTAATCACAGAAGTTAAGATACTTAAGGCTAAATAAAACAAAACAAAACTTTTATAGTCGATATCAATAAAATTGTCTTTATGAGAGAATATTCCGATTAATTCTTTAACGGGGGCACCAACAGCAAAAAACAGATTATAATAAACATAAATCTCATAGATGATTGA
>CAZVTX010000068.1:0-13540 GCA_964629395.1 uncultured archaeon | reverse complement strand
GTTCACCAATCGTAAATACTAATTTATTTATCGAGATATTATATTTTCCCGTATCGGTTCCATTATATTCCAATTTAAAAAGGAATTTATTTATGTGATTAGAAGTATTCATAGCATCAAGAAATCCCTTTTTTATATCAGCATCATATGTAAAGTAGGAAACTTGAATCTCATTTTCATTTAACACATTCATGTCAAGATTTTTTGTAAGATTGATCCAAGTCCATTTAGAATTCCATAAACTTTCACTGAAATTTCTTAAAAAAAGTGTGGCACTCTTTACTTTTGATGCGTCACTTACATTGGAAACTATTGATAAATTCATATTATATATTAAAAATAAATGATTCTTTTGCCAACCGTTGGGGTTAGTATTCGCATAATTTTTAATGGCATCTAAGGATGCTATTGAAACATTTTTTATATGGCTCATCTCGAGTGTAATAGAAGTATTATCGGTATTTGTTTCTATCACATATCGATCTTCGTCCCAAAATTTTGTGGATTCTAAATTCCCTTTAATTTTTTGTCCATTAAAAGGTGAATTAATTTTTGTGAGATTATTTGTTGTATAGACTGAATAATATAGACCCTCTCTAGAAATAAATGTTTCTCCCTGTCCAATGTCATTAGGATCATTCTCGTTGTCTACATTAAAGTATATTAATTTTGGTCCTACATCTTCAGGCGGAATTTTAATCCTAAAAGCAAACCAATATTTTTTCTTGCCATCTTTATCGATTGTATAATTCGTTTTAGAAATATTTAAAAATACTGGACCGTTAATCGAATTTTTAAAGTCAAACGTTTCCCAGTGTGCTGCGAAAACAAATGGATGAACTTTTTGAACGGTCCCTAAAATTGTTTGGGGTGTTCCATATATATCATTAGAGCAGTTAAGAATTGAGACCTCCCATGAATTAGTTTCATTATAAACTTTAGGATTATTAATATCTTGGATGAAAATACTAATATTATTTATATATTGGCTAATCTCAACAGAAAATTTTTGGTAAATATAAATCGGATACTCATCGCTTCCCGACATAAATTGTTCGCCTTCGGGTTCCAAACTCCATGTATAATTTACTGCTGTTAAGTTTTCAAAATGTAAGGAAGCATATGTGAAATTCCAATCACTTAAATAAAGGGTTGGAGGATCATTTAATGTTGGCTCGGTTCTGTATATTTGATTACCTTTATTTTTAATTGTTACATTACTGAATGTTTTGCCTCTTCGATCAAAAAAGGTTCCATCTATCTCTGTTGAAGGATCGGGCTTTTTTGATGCTTTAGGTACATTATTATTAATAAATTTTGAATTATTATCTTCCTTATTTGCTGATAAATTATTTAAATTTAAACTTGGTATCCATGTAAATATTATAGAGGAAAATAGCATAAATAAGATAAAAATATTAACCATTTTTATAGAATTTCTTTTAGATTTCATTAAATTCATTTTTTTTTACCTAAATGTTACGTTATTTATAATATAGATATGGTATAGAATTATTTTTAAAGTTGCTTTTTCTATTTTAATAGAAATTCTATAATATATTGAATATCTCATAAAAAATAGGCTTTATTAGAACTTTTTCTTAAAAATGATTTATATATAAAAAAGAAATCAATTTTCAACAACATTTTTAATTATATTCATTAATTCTTCTTTTGCAATGTATTTTTGTTTAATGATTATATCATGTGCTTTTTTTAATATAATTTCTAAATATCTTTCGGGATTTTTTATTCCCATTTGACGGCAAATAATTTGGATAGCATCTCCGTGAAGCGTTGTGGGCCCAAAGATTACATTTTCTTTTTGCCCAACTAATTCTGGTCGATATGGCGTAAAGCACATCCAATATTTTTCCGCTTGTAAGGAACTCATTACATGAAGTTCAGATTCATGTAAAAAGGTATTTTTCCCTACGACAGGCTTATTATATGGAAGAGGGACACCAGATGCGTTCTCTACATATTTGCAAAATTTATAAAGTTTAGATAAATCTATTCCAGTATTAATATTATATAATACCTCCAAAGCAACTATTACTTCTTCAAATGAAGTATTTCCGGCTCTATCACCAAGTTTATTGGCGACTAAATCCAAATATTCCGCTCCTTGTTCTACTGCTGCTATTGTTGAGGCGGTTCCAAGTCCAAAATCATCATGGACATGAATTCCTATAGGAACATCTTTAGCGACTTTTTTTACCTCCTTAACTAAATAAGCAATTGCGGGGATATTACAAGCCCCTACGGTATCGTAGAGCATTACCATCTTTACGCCATTTTTTATTCCTTTTTCAATTGCCCTTTTTAATAAATTTAAATCCGAACGTGTGGCGTCTACGCAATCTAAAATTGCAGCTACTCCTAATCTCTTTATTTTTTTCAATGTTGGCCCTATTAAGCCAACCATAACTTCGGGTGTTATCTCTGGCTTTCCGGTAAATAATTGTAATTGCCATTCAGTAAGAACAATTCCGAATCCGATAAAATCAATTTTTGCTTCAATTGATTTTTTAACCTCATCAATCCATCTTGAGGGATTTGAACTTAAATGAGAATAAGTACGTAATTTTATACCTCTTTCTTTAATTTCATTTGCAAAATCCCACTGATCTTGCACTTGTCCAATATATCCAACATCTATATCTCTCACGCCTATATCTTCGAGCATTTCGGCAATCTTTATCTTTTGCTCAAGAGTATAGCAAACGCCTGGTGTCTCTTCTCCTTCTCTAATCGTGGAATCTCTAACATAAATCCGTTTTGGAAGGTTAAATGTATCTCTTACTTCAGAAATAAAATTTAAGGGTGATATCCACCATTTATCATTAAACCACTTTGTATTTGACTTCATAATAATCAATCGTCAATAAATATGAATTGAAAGAATTAATTATAATCATATTTTTGAAAAATTTAAATATTAGTTCTTTCTTAATTACCATTATTATTTTAAGTTGAGATTTTTATGTTTGATAATAATTATCTTAAGGAAATAAAAGAAATCCGGGAAAAATTTTCTGATCTTGTTCATTATACGCCATTAGATTTAAGTACTACCTTTTCTAAGCGGGCATCGAATCAAGTTTATCTGAAACTCGAAAATCTTCAAAAAACAGGCTCATTTAAAATCCGAGGTGCTTATAATAAAATCATGCGATTATCTAAAGAACAGAAGAAAAATGGCGTAATAACAGCATCAGCAGGAAATCATGGACAGGCTGTTGCATTTGCAGCTTATTTAGCGGGAATTAAATCCATAGTTGTCGTTCCTGAAGGCGCCCCTATTGTTAAAATCGAAGCCATACGACATTATAATCCTAATGGTAAGGTGATTGAATATGGGCGCTCTTATGATGATGCTTATGAGAAAGCAAAGGAGTTGGAAGTTAAAAATAATATGACTTTTATTCATGCTTATAATGATTTGGATATAATTAAAGGACAGGCAACTTTAGGTTTGGAAATTTTAGAACAATTACCCGATGTTGAATATATATTTTGTCCAATTGGCGGTGGCGGCTTAATAAGCGGAATTGCATCCTATGTAAAAAGTGCGAATCCGAATGTTAAAATAATAGGCGTTCAATCCGAGAATGCTTCTTCAATGTTTCAATCATTTAAGAAAAACAAATTGACACTTGCTCCCTTAAGGGATACAATCTGTGATGGTATTGCGGTAAAGCATCCTGGAGATATTACTTTTGATATTATAAACAAATTTGTTGATGATATTGTCCTTGTAAGTGATGAGGAAGTAGCAAAAGCAATTTTATTATTATTGGAACGTGCTAAAACCGTAGCTGAAGGTGCAGGTGCGGCAGCCCTAGCGGCTATTGTATTTAAAAAACTTGAGATTAAAGATAAAAAAGTTGTTGCGGTGATATCTGGCGGAAATTTAACGCCTAATCTCTTAAGTCTAATAATTGATAAAGGTTTGATAAAAGCAGGACGCTTAATAAAAATTAAGACAATCATTCCCGATCTTCCTGGAGAATTGATAAAAGTCCTGAAAAAGATTGCCGATTTAAAAGGAAACATTATTTCGATTGTCCATGATCGTCTAAGTCTTGACATAGGATATAAGGCAACTGAAATTATTATAGAACTCGAAACACGCGATATTGAACATAAAGAAATGATTCTTAGTTCTTTAAGAGAAGAGTATGATGTAGAATTAATCAAATTCTAAGATTATGGCTTTATAATAATTATTCTATATTCAAAGCTTTAAAAAAATCATTGGGATCATCTATTCCAGATTGTAATAAGTTCTATTCTTTTTTAATATTTAATTTATTACTTATCTTTTCAATATATTGTATATTTAATTCTTCACGCTATATTTATCAATAATATGTAAATCAAATTTTATTGTCTCATTTTTATCTAAAATCTGAATAATTTTTGATTCTTTTGCTAAAATTAAAGTAGAATTCCAATCTTGAATTGGATTAAAATCATTTTTTTTCATTAGGTTAATATATTCAGAAAGATTTATATTGTTAAGATTCAAATCTATTACAACATCAATATCCAGCGTAATCCGGAAATCAGAATATAAATTTGCTAAAATTCCGCCTACTAAATAGTATTTTAAATATTTTTTTTCTTCTAATTTTTCTAAAAATGAAATCATTTGCTTTAAAGCATTTTTATAAGAACCTTCCATTTATCTCTTCCTTTTTCTTAATTTTTCGTGAAATCTATAACGTTCTATAATTATCTCTTTACGTGTTTTATTAGGGAATCTTTTCATTTCCGCTTTAATATATTCTTGTAAGCCTTTTTCATACAATTCAAGAAAAATAGCTTCAATTTTATATAATGGAATTTTTTTCATTAATTCTATTCTGCCTTTAAAATTTCGGGCTATTTTTCTAAATTCTTTATTAAATCCAGTAAACATAATTTATGTTGGCTATTTATTGAAGAAGGATTACTAAATAATTTATAAAAATTGGAAATATAAATTTTTTAGCATTAAAAAATGAAAACTGAAAGGAAAATCTATAAAAAATGAAAAAAGATTTTTGAAATATTATTGTTCTAAGCTTTTTGCCACTTGTACACAGAATGTAGAGATTAATGTTGCCTGTCCACTTAAATTATGAGCCGCCATAGGATATTTCCATTTTGGCATGTCCATAAATAATACGTTCTCATCAGGTAAATTCAATTTTTCTTTTAATTTTTGTGCCTCTTCAAATAAAACTAAATCATCTTCTTTGCAATGAACGAGATAAACGCGGTCTCTGTCAGGAATAGATGTCTCATAATTAGTGGTATATTTTGCAGAGATTATCTTATTCCAATCATCAAGGGAAGCTCCCGATTCAATAAATTCCTTACTTTTCTTTAAATATTTTGTAACCCGATTATGGATAAATTTTGTAATTATTGTCTTATGTTTTTTAAACATTTCTAACATATCATAAGGAGCCGAAATTGCCACCAATTTTTTGAGGCGCTCATCCTTATATCCCGCGCTTAAGGTCATTATTCCCCCCATACTATGTCCCATCATACATAATTTATCTTTGTCTACTTCAGGTAAATTCTCTAAGTAATCAATCTCTTTCGTAACATCCTCCATTATGCCTTTAAAATCATCCATGCTAAGAGCTTTACTTTTAGTTTCGCCATGACCACGAGCATCGGGACATAATACCACGCAACCATTCATTGCGAGCGGAATTGCAAATCTCAAAACTTTCTCTTTAAATCCAGTATATCCATGATGGAAAAGAACACCAATATATTTTTTATTTTTATCCATATTTTTAGGTCTAATAATGAATGCTTTTAGATATTCTCCTTCTAATGCGGAAGGGATCTCTACTTTTTCAATACCAACCACGTTTCTTGAAATCCATCGATGATAAGGCCACCACAGATAACGCATATAAAGAATTAGCTTATCTATAGAGTTATAGATTAAAATTCCTAATACGATTAATGCCAGTATCCAAGCAATCTGATATAACACAATAATAGCATATACATCAATAGCTACAAAAATGAAGAATAAATAAATACGAATGTCCTTCATAATTGGAAGAATTAAGGATGTTAATTAATGATTATTAAAAATTTTAAATTTAACTACAAGAAAGAGGTAAAATGAATTTAAAAGTTGCCCCTTTATTTCTTCCCTCAGATTCTGCCCAGATTTTACCTCCATGAGCTTCTATTATCTCTTTTGAGATGAAAAGCCCTAAACCAGATCCTTGTATATCTAAAAACTCAGTGTCGGGTTCATGACGCTCAATTTTACCAAATCTTGTAAATAATAATTTCATCTCATCATTAGTCAATCCTATTCCAGTATCACGGATACTAAATTCGAGTGTATTTCCTTTAATAACGCAAGAGACTGAAATTCTACCATTTGGCGGTGTATTCTTTATTGCATTTGAAATAAGATTAGATAAAACTTGCCTAATTCGGATGACATCACCCTCACATATTAAATTTGGGGGAACATCAATATTAAAATTAATATGTTTTTCCTTTAAAACTAATTTAAATTCATTTACACATTCTCTAATTAGATTAGCGAAATTAAATTCATTTTTATTTAGTTCAAATTTCTTATATTCTATTTTAGAAACATCTAATAGATTATCTACTAACTTTTTAAGCCTTTTTTTCCCTCTTTCAATAATTTTTACCAGTTTTATACTTTCTTTATCTAATTTATCCTTATAAAAGTCTAATAGAAATTCTGAAGCCCCTGCAATAGCCATAATTGGTGTTTTTAATTCATGAGAAATTCTCGTAATCAAATCTTTTCTTAACTTATCCAATTCTTTTAATTTAATATTTTCTTGTTGAATAAGAATCTCCGCTTCTTTTTTCTTTGTAATATCCCTCGAAATAAGCAGAACTTTTTCATTACCCTCACCATCTTTAAACATATTACCGATAACGTGGAACCAAATTTCTGAGATGTCTTTTGTTATATATCGCAATTCTAAGGATGATGAGCCTTTTTCCTTTATCTCTTTAATAAATTTCTTATATTTTTCTTTATCTTCGGGATAAATAAAGATTTCTAAATCTTTATTAAGAAAATCTTGCTGAGAATACCCTAAAAGTTTAAAAAGGATAAATTTATTTACAAATTCAATTTTATGGTCAATATTTATGATTATTATGAGATCACTGGAATTTTCGGTAATTAATCTATATTTTTCTTCCGAAGCTTTTAGATCTTTTGTCCTTTTATTGACGAGTTCTTCAAGTTCTTTATTAAATTTTTCCAATTTTCTTTGTAAATGATATTTCTCGGTTATATCGGCAATAGTTCCCTCGATACTGATTGGATTACCGTTTTTATCTTCTATTAGATGTGCATTTAATTCTACAACAATATCTTTCCCATTAATTGCTTTTGAATATACGATATAATTTCTAATTTGTTTATCTCTAATAATTGTTCTTAGATATTTTTTTCTTTCTTCGGGATTTTTCCAAAATCTTATTGAATAAGTTCCTGTCAAATCTTCATAGGGGCTATATCCGTGGATAGTACTGAAAGCGGGATTATGAGTTAAAATCTTTCCATCAATACCAATATTAAAATATCCAAGATCTAAATTTTTTATCATTTCTTTATGCTTTTCTTCGGAGAATCTTAATTTTTCCTGCATTTCAATTCTTTTAGAAACATCTCTAGAAATTACTAATGCTTTCCTCTTACCTTTATGATCTATGAAAGTTCGCCCTCTTGCTTCTAGCCAAACCCAATGTCCATCCTTATGTTTAAAGCGAAGGATATCTATTTCAGTTCCTCTTTCAAAGCCTCTTTTTATACTTTCATATGCTTTTTTATAATCTTCGGGATGTATGAATTCTAAAACACTTTTTCCTACGATATCCTTATTTTTATAACCTAAATGTTCAAAAGTTACCTCTTCATTAATATATTCTATTTCAAATTTTTCATTTAATATACATATAAAATCATAAATATTCTCGGTAATCATTCGATATTTGATTTCTGATTCTTTTAATTTTTTCTCCGCTTCTTTTTTCTCCGATATATCGTGAATTATAATTTGGATTAATTTTTCTTCCTCTAATTTAATTAGGGAGAACCATGCTTCAGTCCAGATTATCTTGCCATCATTATCTACAAATTTTAAATGTTTAACTTCAGTTTTTAAATCTTTTAATAATTTTTTTATTTCATTTAGGATTTTATCCTTATCTTTTTTAGAGAAAAGAGGCCAATCATTAACGTTGATTCCACAACATTTATCATCAATACACCCAATTAATTTCTCTGCTTCAGAATTACATCTGATAATATTTCCTTCTTTATCAATTATTATAATTGCATAAGGAGAAAATTCAAATAATGCTTTATACATTTCTTCGGATATCTTTAACCGTTGTCCAAAGTCCTTCTTAATTTCCTGATATCCTTCGCTCAAATTGAATCTCTTCTAAAATTTTTTTGGATTAAACACTATTTTTATATAATTAATACAAAAATGTTAATTAATACGAAAAAGAAATTTCAAAATTATATACTTTTGCGTTATATTTAAATTGATAATAGGCTTAAATCAAAAAAGATTCAGTATGATTTAATAACTTTTCGATATAAAATTTTTCCCGGAAAAAATAAGAATTATTAGAAAAAATCATCTAAAGTTCTTTGCTTTTTAATGAAATTAATAAGTTTACTGTTTTTTTCCCAATATTTTCTTTCCACAATTAGATTATCCGTCATAATTTTTAATGAATCATTAAAATTATCAAGAATTACAGGCTTCATATTTTCTAAAGCATGTTTCACTGTCTCTCGGATAACCCATACACCGAGCGGAACAAGATATCCGGCAGAAACCTCACGTATCACTAAAATTCTTGCTTGTCTTTTTATTTTAAAAAGATATTCGCAGATTGCTTTTCTTGCAGCATAATAAGCACCTGTTATATTACTAGCATAGTTTTTTCTACCATTGTAAAATTCATAATCGGTCATTATTGCGGGTTCTGGTTTTTTAGTTATATTATCAATAGAGATATTCCAAAGAGAATTAGGCGCCCAAACCTCATTCATTTCATAAGCAAATTTTCCGGGAAATAATAGAATCTTAAAATGATTATCCAGATATTTTGCCTCAAAAATTCGATAATCATTAATCTCCGGAAATTTCTTAATTTGTTCTATTAATCCTTTAGAGATCATATCATCGACGGCGGTTATAGCCCATCTTGTAGGCACTAATTTTCTCTGTTCCTTTTCGCCTAATAATCCTGCGGAAAAAATTCTTACAATTGTAGAATCAGGAACCTTGCCTTTTTTATAGAGATACTCCCATATAGCATCCTTAGCTTTTAAATCCGTATCCGAAACGCAATAATCTACTTTTGGATGTACTTTAACATTCTCAGCAATCTCGATTTTTTCCGCTATTCCAGAGGGTCCTACCGGTAAAGAATGATTATCCATAATCAATCTTAATCTCATTTTTTCTAATTTGGCTTCAGTATCAACAGGTCTTGCAGCCATAGATAATTCTTGAGACACTTCCAGCATTCTTTTAATCTTCAATGGTAAGTTATTTTGGATTGTATTTAAGCCGATTTTAACATTCATTTTAAAATTACTCCTAACTAAACTGCTTCGATATTTGATAATCTCCGTCATCGTAGTTCCGAACCATGTCTCAGGCGAATCAAGAATATGATAATCTTCAATTTTCAAATCTTTTTCAAACTCACGGAAAGGAACAAGAGGCCCTATTGATACATTTGGATAATTATATCTTCCTACAAAAAAACCCGGCGGACTTGCCCCAAAAATTTCAATATTTCTCTGAGTTTTACCGATTTCAAAAGGAACCAATGATTTTAAAATAGAAGTTTTTAGAAGAATGGGGCATCTTCTTTTACCGCATAAAAGTCTTGAACCTTTACAAAGTAGGCAAATATTCTTTTTAGTCGGCGGTCTTACCAAATATTTTCACTTTAGCTTTATTTTGAGATATTTTTTGCATTCTATTTATTTTAAAATTAAAAAATCAATAAGTTTATCATCTTATCATAAGAATATTTAATTATTTAATATTTTTGATTAAAATATTAAAGAAATTAATGATAATATATACAATTTTAGATTAAGTATAAGATAATAGATTAATTAAAGCTCGAGGAATTTCTTTATAATTATTAACGGAATAAAATTTTCCCCTACCTGCTTTTGCAAGCTCTCTACATATCTTCATACCTTTGGCAGCATCATTTTCAGCTGGAATGCCTATTACATATAATTTTGGATATTTTTTAGCTATTCCAACTGGATTTTCACCGCGGTTATAATTTCCATCCGTAATAAGGATTCCGAATTTTGATTTTGAATTTATTTCTATTTTATTAAGTTCTTTTAACCCTTTTTCCAATCCTGCATATATATTGGTAAAGCCTACTGCCTCAGAGTCTAAAATTTCGTCTATAATTTTTGCAATAGGTTTTTGTTCATTTATTTTTTTTAAAACCATTCCTGTGGAATTAAAAAGAATTATACTGTAATTTTCTTTCTCCATATGATATGCTAATACAGATGTGGTTAAAGCTGCATTTAACAATAATCGCCCATACATACTCCCGCTGGTATCTAATATTAAAACGGCATTTCTTTTCTGTCTTTCACGTTTTATACCAAAAATATCTTTATAGTTTAGAGTTTGATTATATATCTTTAGCGGATTTTGCAGAATTGTCTTATCTACATCAAATTCGGGCATCCCGATTTGGTAATAAGGTATAGTTTTTTTAAAAGTTCCTTTAATTCCCCTACTACTTATTTTTAAAGATTGTTTTAAAATACTTTGTCTGGCAAGCCTTCTGAATATATGTTTATATTTATCGGAAATGGGCCTCCTAATAAAAAAATATATTTCAGGCATAATATCCCCAATCTCTTTTGATTTTTCTGAGAAGAATCTTACACCCTCTTCTGTGTCTAATGCGTCCGTAGCTGCATAAATATTTGCTTTAATTAATCCTCTTAATGCCTCCAGATTTTTGTATTTAATTGCAAGGTACGTCATTTCTTTAATAGATTTATAATCCAAAGTATTCGCTAATCTTTCATAATATCCGGGCTTTTTATATTCCTTTCGCATTATTTCAACACGCAAAATTTCTTTATCGGGAGGGCGATCGACCATTCTTACATGTAACCGCTTACTCTCAATCTCTTCGGATTGCTCCTCAGAGAAATCATCGATTATTAAAAATCCGATTCATTTAATACTGCAAGAACTAAATCTGTTATGACTTCTTTTTTAGATTGAGAAATTCCATCTTCAAGCTCTATTTTATTATAAAGTGCCATAATTGCCGCTTCAACCCAATTCTTAGAGCTTTTAATAGTATCATATTTATTTATTAATGCTGCAAGATCAATCGCGCCCCTTATTGAACTGCCTCTCTGGAGATATCTCGATATACGTGTATTTGCAATGATTTTTTGGGCTGTATGGGCAATAAAATCGCCGTTTGTGCCGTTTAATTGAACCATTTGCTTTATTATCTTAACCTCTTCCTCCGGAGTTTGATAATCCAAATGAACCCAAACAAAACGATCTTTTAATGCTTCACCCATAACTGTAACTCCTACATGAGCCGAAGGATTTTGAGTTGCTATAACAAAAAATCCTTCTTTAGCTTCAATTACCTTAAGTTTAGGAATAACTAGAACTCTCTCATCTAAAGCGGTAAGCAGAGAATTCTGTGTGCTTTCAGGCATGCGGTTAATTTCATTGATAAATAAACAGCCTCCATTCATCATTGCTTTTGCCAGCGGTCCATAGACATAGGCATCTTCAATATATCCTTTGGCAATAACTAATGGGGGGTCGAAATACCCTACAAGGTTATGAGAGAGAGTCTCTTCACTGCAATCAATTCTATAAAAGTTAGCATCAAAATAATTGGCAACAGCTCTAGCAAGTGTTGTTTTTCCTACTCCAACTTCTCCTTCTATTAAAATATTTTTACCCACAATTTTAGCAAGAACAATCTGCTTTAATTCATTTTCACGTCCTACAATTTTATACCTTTGTTGTATTTCCTTAACGATTTCTTCTATCTTTTTTTCTGGCATCTTATTTTCAAATTATCTTAAAAGATAATACGATTTTAATTCCTTTTTCTAATTAGAAAAAATTATCTAATAAATATTAATTATTTTAAAGATCCACAAAAAATTAAAATAAAATAAATATCAAAAAAAGACACGTGATAAATTGTTATGAATTTTGAAAATTTAATTTATGAGAAAAAGGATAGAGCGGCATATATTACGCTTAATCGTCCGGATAAATTGAATGCTTTAAGTATGAAATTATCGGATGAACTCGTAGAGGCAATTGAAATAGTTAGAAAAGCAAAGAGATTAAATTTTTTAGTAATTAAAGGAGCAGGGAATAACTTTTGCGTAGGTGATGACATAACTGAGATGCCGAGATGGGGCGATGCCAATATGATAATGAAGCGTGCACGATATTATCAAAATATGGCTAATCAATTAGAAGAATTAGATAAAATTACGATTGCCGCCGTTGATGGTTATGCTGTAGGTGGTGGACTGGAGATTACTATGGCTTGCGATTTTGTAATTGCAACTGAGCGTGCTAAATGGGGTATGCCTGAGGTTGATGTAGGAATTACGCCTGGTTGGGGCGGGACTACACGATTAGCCCGTTATATCGGACGCCGAAGAGCTAAAGAGGTTAATTTCATAGGTGCACTTTATCCTGCGAAAAAGGCAGTAGAATGGAATCTCTGGAATCGTGTTGTTCCTAATGATGAGCTTGATAATGAAGTTAATCGTTTATTAGAAGTTTTAAAAGTAAAAAATCAGCAAGCACTCCGCCAATTGAAATTTATAATAAATAAAGGTGTAGAATGCGATCTTTATACTGCCCAGGGTTTTGAGGCATTATCTGCGGGTTTAACGGGAGCTGTTAACGGTATGTGGAAAATTAGAGATGCAGATCAAGGTAAAGGCGTCATAGGTTTTGGAAGAAAAGATAGTTTGTGGCAAATAAGGCGTAATTTGGCTAAAAATTTTTGGACTGATTAGAAATCTTTAATCTTAAAATTTTTTATTTAATTTTAGCAAATAAGAAAATATCAAAAAATATTGTTATAATTTAACATGCATCATCTCTCAATTAGAAAGCGTTCTGGATTATTTTTTATTTCATTGTTATTTATCATTTTCATAATTATTTCTTTATTCTTAACTTCAGATATCTTTATTAATCAAAAAACGAGGGATGAACAAAAAATTTCAATAAATTCTAATTCTGATTGTGAATCTGATATTTTAGCATTTTGGCAGAGAGAGATGGGACGTGTAAATACCACAGATTTAAATATCAAATTCGGAAATGATATTAAAATTCCCTATAAAAATCCTTATACAGGAAAAGAATATATATTTCAAGGAAAAGAAATATGGTTTGATTCTCCGAACTGGGTCGGTGTGTCCCCT
>CAZVTX010000067.1:0-13566 GCA_964629395.1 uncultured archaeon | reverse complement strand
AGCAAAACGAAATGCAGAAATAAAAGTAGGCATTAGAAAAGGATTTTCAATAAAAGGGATTCTTTCACTTAGAAAGTATTACAAAATTCAAGAATGTAAAAGAATTGAAAAATATAGAGAACCCGGAACTATCGGCGTTTTATTAGGAAATTTATTAGCCTGGACTTGGCTTAAAAGTAAAATATATCCTAAACATCTTAAATTTTTAGAAATCTATCGAATAAGTCATCCGAGACCCCTTGGAAGATCCTTTAGTAATTTTCTATGGGAAGAAATGGAAAGATTGGGGTTATGTACTTTAAAACGAGGGGAGGTAACGGTCAAATTCAAAAAAACATTATTAAATTTTAAATGGAATGTAAAAGAAAATCATGTTTATGGAATTGCCGAGCGATTAAAGGGAAAAGGATTAATACAATTAGAATTTATCGGGACAAAATTAATTACATATCCAAACCCAATAGATAAATCTATTCAAAATTATTATAATGTTTTTGTATTTAATGATGGAAAAATTTATTTTTCAAGCGATTTGTTAGCAAATAAAATAAAAATCTCTAAAATAATTGAAGAAAAAATAGAAATTCCTACTTCAGCAGGAAAAATAAAAGATTCTATTGAGTCTATTATAACAATCATCGGAATAAACTCATTAAAAACTCCGGATAAAGGTTGGATTACATCCTTATGCAGAAGAGCGGGTGTACTATTTAAAGGATGGTCTATGTATTTATGGGATAATTCTTTTATTGGTATGATGTCCACACTTTATTATCCCGAATTAGCTATAGGAAATATTAAAGCATTTTGTTCAGAATTAACTCATAAAGGTTTTTTACCAAATCAAGCGCATCCTTTAGGAAGAGCAGAGACAATCTCACAGTTACCCGTTATTTCTTATTGTGCTCTTAAAATTAATAAGGTTTTAGGCAAAAATATTGAAGGAATTTTAGATAATCTGAAAAAAAATAATGATTGGTGGCTAAAAAATCGAGATCCAAATCGATTTCATCTTCTTTCTTATGGTTCAGAATTAAAGAAACGATGTGCTGCCGCCACGAGACAAATGGCTAAATATGAATCGGGAATGGACAATCATCCTATGTTTGATAAAGTACCGATGGATTATAATAGTGGTTGCATGGCATTATATCCCGTATGTCTAAACTCTATCTATGCGTTAGACTGTATATCATTAGCAAATCTCGCAGAGCTTAATGGAAATATAAGATTATCAAAAATTTTAAGAATCAGATATAATAATATGAAAAAAATTATAAATAAATTCTTATGGGACGGAGAATTATATCGAAATCGTTATTGGAACGGCGATTTTCAAGATGGAATATATGCCTCTTATTTATTCCCGATGATTGCGGGTATTCCATCAAAAGAACAGGCACAATTAATTGTAAAAAAAATATTTAAGAAATGCTTAACGCCATTTGGAATTGCTCCTTCTGCAATTGATGATCCATCCTTCTATGACCAAATTACTTGGCGTGGACGTATATTGCCTCCATTTCAATTTTTAGTATCAGAAAGCTTAAGGAGATATGAATTTGACCTCGAAGCCTCGGAACTTGCAAGGCGTTGTTATAGATGTTTCCATAATGAATGGGCAAATGAATCACATTTTCACGAGAGTTATAATGGAATAACCGGAGATGGAGATGATGTATCAATTACTGGTGAACCATCACATCCTTGGGCAGCATTATTACCTTATTTATCTATACAGGATTTAATAGATTTTGAAGTATGGAATAACGCCCTAAGATTCGGTAGATTAGAGCCTATAAATGCTGAAATTAATAATATTCCCGTATTAAATAAAAAATATTCTGTATTAATCAAGGATAAAGAACAAGTTATTAAATGTAATGATAAAGTAATAATCGAATCCAACTATCCTACTATAATCAGAAAATTCGTTTGGAATAACAATATTATATCATTCACCCAAAAATCATTAAAAGATTTAAATTTAGATATTTTTCTTGAAAATGGCTACTATTTAATTAAAATAAATAAGGAAGTTTTCAATGAACGAATAAATGATGGTAAATTCCAAATCTCTTTAAAGAGGGGAAAAAATTATATCGAAATTAAAAAGAAATAAATTTTTATTTTTTTGAAAAGATCAAAAAAGTTTTAAAGAAGATTATTCTAATGAATTTTTATGATAAAAATTAAAAAAATTATTGATTTAATTCTAAAATTAGTTTTTCTTGGAGTAATTATCTCCTTCATTGTACTTTATATTCAAATTAGGGTATTGGGAGCGGATGTTGAATTCTTATTGGTAATTACATTTACAATATTTATTATAGATGTATATCTCTCATTTGTTTTTTATGCATCAATAGCAAGTTATCTCGAAAAAAACGAAAAAACACTATATATAGGAATATGTACAGCGATTTTCGCACTTGTAATGATTTTCTTTATAATAGGCGTAATTACGCAAAATCCTATCCTCAGCATTCTCATTATTGTTATCGGATTACCATCATTAATCATATTTCCAAGCATTTTAAGGCAAAAGAGAGGGCCTAAACGACCAAAATACGAGGATATTCTTTAAAATTAATATAATCAAGAATTTTTATTTATTATTTTAATTTATCAATTAAATAATTATATTACCAATTTTATAATTATGACAATTAATTTAAAAGAATTTAAAATCATAATTGAGAAAAGAGGACTTAATCTAGATGATTTAATTAAAAAACTTGAGAATTTTAAGATAGCTACACCTTCTTGGGCTTATACTTCGGGAGGAACACGATTTTATACATTTAAACATAAAGAATCGGCAACTAGCTTTTTTGAAAAGATAAAATTTACTGGAATTGTTAATAAATTTACAGGAATTACTCCCGAATTAGCAATACATATTCCATGGGATAAAGTTGATGATATTGACAAATCTAAAGAACTTTTAGACGAAAATAATCTTAAGATATGTGCAATTAATCCCAATCTTTTCCAAGACGATGATTATAAATTTGGAAGTTTAACAAATCCAAAAGAAGAGATTAGAAATAAAGCTATAGAACATCTTTACGAATGCATTGATATTGGAAAATTCTATAAGGCTCCATACCAAAGCTATTGGTTTGCGGATGGAACTAATTATCCCGGACAAGCTGATTTTATTCAAAGAAAATATTGGTTGCTGGAATCGTTAAAAAGAGCATATAAAAAATTAGAATCATATATGACAATACTAATAGAATATAAATTTTATGAGCCTGCTTTTTATCATACAGATATTCCTGATTGGGGAACTGCCTTATTATACTGCCAGAAACTTGGTGAAAAAGCAAAGGTTTTAGTCGATTTAGGGCATCATGCTCAAGCAACAAATATAGAATTCATCGTAGCGAATTTAGTTGATGAGAATCGTTTAGGAGGATTCCATTTAAATAGCAGAAAATATGGAGATGATGATTTAACAACAGGCTCTTTAAATCTATATGAATTATTTCTTATTTTTCATGAATTAATTAAATTAGGAGCTGATGATTATAGGAGAACTGCCTTTATGCTCGATCAATCCCATAATTTAAAGCCGCCTTTAGAAGCAATGATTCAATCAGTCATATCCGCCCAAGAGATCTATGCAAAAGCCCTTACAATTAATTTAGAAGAACTTAAAAAAGCTCAAGAGAAAGGGGATATCGTAAAAGCAGAGGAGATCCTTAAAAAAGCATTTTTCACGGATGTTGAACCATTATTATTATACTTTCGGGAACTTCATGAAATACCTCTAGATCCACTTAAATCATATCAAAATTCCGACTTTAAAAGGAAATTATCGCAAGGGATATTTTTTAAAAATAAGTGACTTTTTTTCAATTAAGAAATATTTTTTATCCTAAATTTTCTTGAAATACAATATATTTGATCAATTTTTTATATCAATGTTAAGAAAAAGTGATAAAATTAAATAAATTTATTAAATAGTAATCACATTCAATAATTAGGTATTATAATTTGATCATTAAATTATTATAAACAAAAATAAAATTGGTGAAGACGATAGATATTGTAGATTTAAAGATTCTGGAGGCATTAAAGGAAAATTCCCGAATGAGCTTTAATGATATCTCGAAATTAGTCGGTAAAACCGAGGCTACGGTTAGAAGGAGAGTTAAAAGATTACAAGAAGAAGGAATTATAAAAAAATTTACAATTGAATATTCCGTCAATTCTAAGCCTAAAACGAGAGCAACGGTTAAAATTGAGCCCGATTTTAAAGAAATAAAACGGATTTTAGCGGAATTAAAAGAAATTGATGAGATTACTGATATTTGGAGATTAAGCGGAGATTGCGGACTTTTCCTTAAGGTAGAAATAGATTCGATTGAACATTTCAATCCTCTTATCGAGAATAAAATCTCACAAATTAAAGGTATTAAAATAGTGGAAACTTGTTTTATTACTGACATCATAAAATAGATAAATAATAAAAGCCCAGCATATTTCTATTTAATTTCTTTTGATTACTTAAGATATATACTTTAAATTTAATAATAAAAATATTTAATTAACTAAACTTCTTTAGGCAACTTAAAACCAAGAGAATTTTTCAAAATGAAAATACAAAAAGGAGATGTTGTTTTAGTAGAATATATTATTTCTGATATTGATGGCACTATTATCGATTCAAGCGAAATAAGTAACGGAGGTCCAATCAAAATCCAAGTAGGATACGGACAGGTATTCCGCGGTTTTGACCAAGCATTGATAGATATGGAGGTTGGTGAAACAAAAGAAGTCATACTTTCACCTGAACTCGCTTTTGGAGAATTTGACCCAATTTTATTAGAGAAAGTACCGAGATCACAATTTCCAAAAGATAAAGAAATTCCAATTGGAAAATTAATTGAATATGTAGGACCAAATGGAATGTCATCTCCAGCATGGATAAGGTTGGTAGAGGATGATTTCGTAATAATTGATATGAATCATCCTCTAGCAGGTAAAGAGATTAAATTAACAATCAAAATTATAGATTCAGGTTTAGAACCAGACCCTGTTCCTAATCCTTTTTATATGGGCATATCTTGCGAAGGCGCATGTGAGCATGATCATAATGAAAAATAAAAACTAATTCACTTATTTTTTAACTAAAATTTTTAAAATAAGAAATTATTTTATTGTCATACATTGAGAAAACTTGTAATACATTTTCGTCATACATTGTGGTGTCATACATTGTAATGTCATACAATGTTTATTATGTCATACATTGAATTTTTAGGTATAATATGCAACAATATAGGTTATATGTATGAAAGAAAAAATTTTAAGTATTAGAATTGAACGAGAATTATATGATAAGATAACCAAAAAGGCTTCAATACTTAAATCAAAAGTTTCAAGTTATATAAGAGATCTAATAAAACAAGATCTAAATATAATTGAATCAAATTCGAAAGGTAAAAAAAATAATCAAAAAGATCTGAATCCTAATTCTAATATAAGGGAATTTTCTGATTTTAAGAAGAAATATGCTTTAATTAAAGAAGAAAATGAAGAATTAGCCAAGAAGATGGAGTTTTTAAAAAATCAGATTGAAAAATTAAAAAATATTAATTTAACTTTATTAAGAGAGATTAAATTTTTAATGGATTTTTTTCAATTGAATAAATCATTATTGATAAAAAATAATAAGGAATTTATTCTTAAGAATCAGGAAAGATTTAAACAAATAGTAAAGTATTTAGAGGAGTATAATAAAAATGAGTTATGATTTCTTTGAAATTGATGATTTAGAAGAAGAAAAAGAAGATTTTAAAAAAACTTCTCGAAAAACGGAAAAGAAAAAGGAGAGATGTGAATATTGCGGAAAATTATTTACAAATTTAAAAGCACATTTAAGAAATTGTAAAGATAATCCTGAAAACATTAGAGGTTCAAAGGATAGAATTCAGAGTTTTACTGATAAAGCTGAATTAAGATTATTATTCGAATTGAGAGAACAGTTTATAAAGGCTTTAACTCCTGAGTATGAAGCGAGAATTAAATTAAATAAAGAAGAATTGGAAAACATTGAGAAAATTTATGATATATTTGGTGGAACAGATCTATATCAATTTTTTTATCAAACCCTTAGCGGGAAAAAAATACGTGGGTCTATTCCTTATATTATTGACCAATGTATTGAAATGTTAAGAAAACATAAGATTTATTATCTTTTCCATAGAACAAAATGGAAGAAAAAAAGCTTTAATAATCAATGATATTTCAAAAATAAATAATTTACTTTATTTAATTTAAAATATTTGATTACTCAAATAAGTAAGCGTGAAGTTTGGTGTCTACTTTTGAGCTATAAATTTACTAAGGAAGATTTGGAAAAATTATTGATTGATTATAATAAAATTGCTTTGGAAAACCAAAAGCTTCCTGAACGGGTCTTTATTTGGGATGAAACGTTAAGAGACGGTGAACAAAGTCCTACCGTTTATCTTACACTTGATGAAAAAATCCATCTTGCAAAATTAATGGACGAAATCGGAGTTAAATTGATTGCGGTTGGCTTTCCGGCAGTTTCGGAAAATGAGAAGAAAATTGTTAAGACAATAATGAATGAGAATTTCAGAAGAGCTACAATTTTAGGAATTGCAAGACCGAAAATAGAAGATATTGATGCTTGTATCGATGCAGATTTAAAGGAAATCGTGGTCTTCATGCCGGTATCTCCGATATTTAGAAAGACATTAAAACAAACTCCAGAAGTCCAACTAGAAAAAATTAGAACTGCAATTCATTATGCTATTGATAATGGATTCGAAGTTAATTGGGTCTCAGAAGATGGCACTAGATGTGATTTCGAACATTTAAAGAATGTTTTTAATACGGCGATAGAAGCAGGCGCTAAAAGAATAGTTATTGGAGATACTGTTGGAGTACTCACTCCTTATTCCACTAGTTATTTAATTTCCCGAATACGTGAAGAAGTTGTAAAAACTCATAAAAAAAAAGTTGCTATGGGAATACATACTCATAATGATTTTGGTTTAGCGGTTGCTAATACAGTTGTTGGTGTAATTGAAGGATGTATTTTTCCTCACACTACTATAAATGGTTATGGTGAGAGAGCAGGAAATGCTTCTCTTGATGAGGTTGTTTTAAATATTCACAGATTAGGGATTAATACGGGAATTAAATTAAATAAATTACCTGAACTCAGCAAAGTTTGCGAAAAATATTTCTGTAAGCCAATTTCACAATATAAGCCAATAGTAGGAGATTATGCATTTAGTCATGAAAGCGGATTACATATTGCAGCAATATTGGCACACCCAATTACTTATGAACCTATAGATCCTAGAATTGTAGGGAGGCGAAGAAAATTTTATTTAGGAAAATTTAGCGGTTCAAAATCCGTTTTACATGCTCTTAAAGAGAAATTAAAAATCGTAGATGTAGAATTGCCTGATGATATTATAAAAAAAATTGTAGCCGAAGTTAAAGCAAAACACGAATCGACATCTAAAGATGAAATTCGTAAAGCATTTTATAAAGTAAAGGAAGAACTTAAAAAAGTTACTAAAGGCGTCAGTGATAAAGAATTTTTTGAAATTGCGTATAAATATGCAAAACCTTATTTACCGCCCGAATTTAAACGGGAAAAAAAGAAATCTAATAATTCTGAAACTATTACTACTTAATTATTATTAAAATTAAAAAAATTAAAGATAAAATAAAATTTCAAAATATAATTTATACCATAAAATCCTTTTCCGTTCTTAATGTTCCTAACCAATATAATCCACTTTGAATAAAGAAAGAATTATCATATCTCTTAATATTTTTTATAATATCAAGACACATTCCTAAATGACGTCCTAAAGAATAATAGCCATAAACTGCAAGATGTCGTGATTCAGGCCAAGGTTCATGGCTAAAAATGAGCGATTTGGCACCAGATGGATCATTGATTTTGATTGTACATGTATTACCAGTATAAACTGCTCTAACACCCATAGTTAGAGGATCGAGGGCAATACCTTTAGATATCGTCTGATAATAATCATCACCCTCATAATCTATTTCATGTGCTAAATAATCGGAATTAAATTCATATCCTAAATGTTTAGCAATGTCGTTTAAATTCGTGTTATTATAATTATCTCCGCCAGCTTGATGTATTAAAAATAATGCACCGCCCTCTCTTAAATATTTCATTAATTCCGTAATTTCTTCCTCTGAAAAACGACTTTTTACAGGAGCACCTATAATAAAAATCGTATATTCTTCAATTAAATCTGCCGTTATCGGACTCTGAGATAACTTATAAACCTCATAATTATTTTGCTTTAAAAAATCTCTTAATGGTTTATATTCATCAGAAGTAATATCTAATACTTCTCCGTGGCTTGAATCAAATAATAACCTTTTTGGTTCTTCTTTTTCTTCTTCTTGAGGTTTTTTTGGTGTTTTTGACATTTTCTCAACCTTATTTTTGTATTATCCCTCAATTATATTTTTAATTTCAGATATTCGTTTTTTAGTTTTATCAATGTCTTTCTTCAATTTTGAAGTTTGCTTTTTATATGCTGCCTCTTTCATGCCGCCAGAACTATATTTTTTTTCTATAAAACTCATTAAATTAAAATAAGAATTTAACTTACTCTCTAAAGCTTCTAATTCCGCTAAGAGTTCTTCTTTATCTATTTCAGGAGAGGTTTCAGCTTTTACTTCCTCCTCTACTTTTTTGGATTCTTTAACTTCAGACTCTTTTTGTGCAGCTATTTTAGCAGCCTCTGCAAAATCGTCTGCGGTAGGCGGCATGGCTTCAAGTTGCTCTGATTGGGGCGCTTTTATTTCAGATTCAGAAATAGATGGTATCTTTTTTAATAAAGTAGGGGGCTTTGGAGGCAATTCACTAAGAGGTTCGGAACTTAATCCAAATAAGGGCTCAATTTCTTGCTTTTTCTCAGATTCTGACTCGGTAATTCCTTGTTCCATAGAGGTATATTGATAAGGACTTTCAGAGATTTCTTGAGATATTTGCCCAAATCCAAAATCTGAATTTTGAATAGCATTAATTAAATTATTAACGGTAGTTCTTAATATATCAATCTGATTAATGATGCCACTTAGAAAATTGATAAGATCTTCTTTGGAATTTATAGATTCAATTGTAGGAACGCTTACCGAAGTACTTGGGGGATAAGATAATGAACCTTCATTAGAATATGAGGTAATATTTTGGGCTTGAGAGGCCTGAGTCGCAGATGTAGGTAAAGAAACAACTCCTTGTGAACGAAGTTCAGCTCGATAATCTGATATAAGCCATTTAAATATATTTAATGCCAATTGAGAATGACCTGGATGTGAAAAACCTCCTCCAATTCTGTCTCTAAACATTTCATAACTTCCTATTGCACATACCCTGCCATTTCCGGCTTCTGCTACGCATATTAAAGGGCATGAAAAAGGTTCTGAAGTTTCATTTGAGGATGCAATTGAAAAAGCATTACCTCCTAAAACAGATAGTGAACATCCTGCTCTATAACATATTGATTCAATTCCTTCTGTAATCGGATGAGGCGGGATAAATGTTGTAACAATTGGAAGATTTTCCATTCCAATGTTTTGCTGCTCATCAAGAACTTGATCATTTTCAAATACAATCCCAAATCTTTCACTTAATTCACTTAAATTACTATTTCGACCTTTATCGCCTCCCGCATGAGAAAGTAATAAAAGTCCGCCTCCATCTTCTCTAACCCAATTCTCTATTTCGGAAATCTCTTGGGAAGATATTTTTGCAAAATCTGGACAAACAAAAACTAAAATATCATATGGCTTTAAAGATTCTTGTGTAATCGGTATCTCTAAAAAATTATAACATACAAAATCATTAGCATTAAGAAAATCTCTTAATTCCGTATAATTCTCATCTATTTTTCCACGTGGTTTCATCGCTATATCAAACGCTATATAATAAGGCATACGAATCCTCCTTGTATTTTAAAATTTCGACTAGATATAAAATAATTTTAAAAAATTATTCTTCTTAGTTAGTATTTTATCATCTTTAATTATAAAATTAAGTAATTTTTTTAAGAATAAAATTGAATTTAAAAACATCTAATTATTAGTAAATGCTTTTATCGCCAAAAATTAAATTATCCTTAGTAATATTCTCAATAAGAACATTACTACCTATTATAGAATTTTCGGTAATTACATTTCGAAGCGTTGCATTTTTCTCTATAACGCAATCCTTTAATATACAGTTTTCTATCTTTGAACATGAACCAATTGACACATAAGGCCCTATAACAGAATTAATTACAGTCGTATTTTTTCCAATATGAACAGGATTCGTAAGCCAACTTCTCTCTACAATAATGTTCAGCTTTTTAAAATCCTCCTTTTTGATGGAATTATGTTCTAATAAATATCGATTTCCGTGTAAAACCTCCGTATGCCTCCCAAAATCTAAAATTCCCTTTTTTAATTCCACTGCAGCAATTTTATAGCCATCATTAACTAAATCTTGAAGACTTTCGGTGAGATAAATTTCTTTGGATTCTTCAGTTCTTTGATCTAAATATTTTTTAATATGCTTGAAAAGATTCATCATAGCATTATAAGAAAAAGCATAAATCCCTGCTATTGCTAAATCGGATATGAATTCAGGTGGTTTTTCCACAAGTTTTTTAATCAAATTATTCTCATCAACAACCACTACACCATAAGAACTTGCATCTTCTTTAGGAACCTTCATCACAGTAATAATTCCATCTACATCCGATTCATAATAACGATACATTAGATAAGAATAATCGTCTAAAGGTATCATATCCCCCAAAAATATAAGGCAACCCTCTCGTTTATCTTCCTCTGGTGTTTTAATCTCTTTTTCTTCGAAACATTGTTTAGATAAATAAATTGCTTCTCCTAAACCCCAATAATATGGAATATCATTTTTATAACCGCGAGGAATTTGTTCTAAAAATATCAAATTAAATTTATCATTATAATGCTCTTTAATATAATCAATGATTTGTCTCTTCTTATAGCCAACAATAAGAATTAAATCTGTGTCTTTATCAAAAGTATCTATAAACTTCTGAAGGATATGATCTAAAACTGTTTTACCCGCAACGGAGATAAAAGCCTTCGGTTTATTCAGAGTAAATGGTCTTAACCTTGAACCAATTCCTGCAATAGGTCCAATAATCTTCATGTTTATATTTTTTGTAATTGATACTTCCTAATTAATTTTGATATAATTAATAAAATCTTGATTTATCATCATCGAAAACTCTTTGTAAATAACCAAATAAAAGTGAAAGCCCTTCTTCTTCCTTTATTGTACAAGGAATTAACTCTGCCGTAGATCCTAACTGAATAAATACCTCTGAGAGAAGCAATGATAATTGCCTAATTAAGCCTCTCTCTCTCTCATTTGTAGAATCTTCTAAAGCTCTAAAATCTTGGCTCCAATTAACAATCATATCAATTTGATCCTCATCAATTAAATCCGCTTTTGAAAGAACATTAATTTGAGAAATATCACGAAAACGGAATTGAACCGATGCTGCCAATAATAATGTTGATATAAAACCATTAGGTCTTAAAACTAAGTTTGAATCAAATAAGAAAGACACACATTTTTTAACTTCTCCTAAACCTAAAGAGCTCGCAATTAACGGCCCGGTATCTCGAAATGCAAAAAGCTCCAATTGACCTGCCGTATCAATTAATACCCAATCTGCATTATATTCTTCAATTTCGTCCTTAATCTCATCTACATAATTTATCATTAAATCAGAAGCAAGTATCATTGCACCATTAGGACCTAATCCGAATTCTTCCATAACCTCCTCTAAAACAATATAGTCTCTTATATCAATATCCGGAATATAGGGCATGACTTTTACGCCAGGATCCAAATTTATGGTAATTGCAGAAACCTCGGGATCTCGGTTAATAATATATTCTTTTAATTCACCCGTAATCGTTGATTTTCCCGAACCTGCCGTCCCTATAAAGTAATTTAATAAAATTGGGTATTACCTCTCTTTAGGCTTTAATTTATAGATTTAATTAAAAATATTAGAGATAACATAAATTTTATTTTTTTAATTTCGACAAATAATAAACAGGTTTTTTTAATGATTCCAAAAAAAATTCAATTTCTTCACTTGTATGATCACCAATATAACCCTCTATATCAAGAACGAGAATAGCTTCTTGGTCTCTTAATTTTTCTATGCAAATCCTTTGAAGTGCCTCCCATTCATCATAAGAAAACTTCTCTTTATTAAATAATCCATCTACAGAGCATATTGAAACTAATTTCTTATGTAAAATTTGAAGAATTGATTCGATTTTTAAAAAATAATCTCTAAAGCGTGTGGAGCCCACAAGCCCTATTTTTTTTTCTTTTATTAATGAAAAATTATATGCTTCAAATTCTCTTAAAAAATTTTCATTTAAACGTTTATATCTCATAGGTTTACAAATTTTTCTCAATTTTAAAATTTAATCAAATTAATAAATAAAAGGAATTATTCGCTTAACGCGATTCATATATTCAATATATTTTTCTCCAAATTTTTCTATTAATTCTTTTTCTTCTTCTTTTATTCCAAAATGAAATACAATTAATTCTACAAAAATTACAAGCCAGAGAAAGATTAATCTTAATAAAATGATAATTGCAGGTAAAATTAGTAAAATTATTGCAGAATAGAGCGGATGCCTGACAAATGAATAAATACCTTCTGTATGAAGCTGCCCTTCTTTTACAAATCGGCGAATATGATAAATGGATAAAATATAAATAATTACTCCTAAAATCAATAAAAATATCCCAATTATATAATTAATAAATAAATTGATAATGATAAATTTTGAATCAAAAGGAGGAGTGGCGCTCAAAATTATCAATATTATAAAAAGCGGAAAACCTGTAGCTATAAGATATTTACCTGCGCCTAAAACTTCATTCAATTTTAATAATTTTGATCTTGCTTTATTCATAATTTTTTTTAAGATTTAACAATATTTATTTTCTAATATGAAAATTAACAAGGTTTATTTAGCCGATAATTTAGATTTTTTAATAAGTTTAGAATCTGAAATTATTGACCTCATTTATATTGATCCTCCCTTCTATTCTCTAATAGATTATAAAGAATTTTCAGATCAATGGTCATCTATAGAAGAATATTTAGAATTTATGAGAAAAAGGATTAGTGAAATACACAGAGTATTAAAAAATACGGGAAGTTTTTATTGTCATTGCGATCCTAATGCAGTTTTCGAGCTGAAATTATTAATTGATGATATCTTCGGAAGGGAGAATTTCAGAAGAGAAATTATATGGAACGTCGGAAGCGTATCCGGATTTAAAAGTAAGGTAAAAGGATGGGTCCGACAGCACGATAATATCCTTTATTATACTAAATCTGATGATTATACTTTTAATAAACAATATATTCCGTATCGGGAAGATTATATTAGAAAAATGTTTAGATATAAAGATGAGAATGGACGCCTATATAGGAAAAGACGGGGCGG
>CAZVTX010000066.1:0-13588 GCA_964629395.1 uncultured archaeon | reverse complement strand
CCTTTTTTAGCGTTTAGTGCATCATTTTCGTATCGTATTCCGTTATGGACAACCAAAAATGTTATGTGGTCAACTGTCCCTTTAAATGAAGATAATATATCTAGCTCGCTCGCTCCGTATGGCCTAAGGAAAATCGAAGCTGCACTTCTTAATTATGGCTTTAAGGAATCAGAAGTTATTACAGTTCAGTCGAAGCAATTAAAAGAAGTTGTTGGGCCGAATACTAAGATTATTGCTATTTCTTCGATGGATCCTTTAGGATTAGCTTATGTTAGCTTTACATACAGCGTTTTTACAGGTTTTGGAAATATTCCTTGTACTTATTATTATTTCCAGAAATTATTGAATCAGAAAATTCTGAAGAAATATCATCCCAAACTTATTGTAGGTGGCGCTGGTGCTTGGCAATTGGGAGAAAAATCGCGAAAGAAGTTCGGAATTGATCATATTATAATAGGAGAAGCCGAAGCTCAAGTTGGAGAAATATTTGAGAGAATTATTAAAGGTGAGAAACTCCCAGAAGTTATCGAAATTAAGCGTTCTCCAAAAATTGAAGAGATTCCTACTATAAAAAGGCCCTCTATCCATGGCTCTGTTGAAATATCACGTGGTTGCGGTAGAAATTGTCAGTTTTGCACGCCAACTATGCATAAAAAACGTGATATTCCCCTTAAAAATATCCTTAAAGAGGTTGAGATAAATGTAAAAAATAATCAGAGATTAATAACGCTTGCTACCGAGGATGCCTTGCTTTACAAGTGCAAAATGGACGGAAAATTTATCCCAAATGCTCCTGAAATTCTAAAATTATTTAGAAGTATTACTTCTGTTCCTGGTGTTAAGGCGGTTCAACCTGCTCATATATCACTCGCCCCCGTAGTTGTTAATCCTAAACTAATTGCCGAACTTTCAGAAATACTTTATGATTATTGCAGATATCATTACAATCATAAGCCATTAATTTCAGCCGAAACGGGTATCGAGACCGGCAGCGTTCGATTAATGAAAAAATATCTGAGAGGAAAATCATTGCCTTATGAGCCAGAAAAATGGCCCGAAATTGTCAAAGAAGCAGTTGGAATTTTAGAAGACCATAATTGGGGCATTGTAGGGACGATGCTAATCGGTTTGCCAGGCGAAAAAATTGATGATACAATAAAAAATATAGAACTTGTTGATGATCTGTTCAAAACGAAAGTTTTCCTTGTTCCATTATTATTTGCCAATCTTCATGAATGTATGCTGAGAAATGAAAAACGTGCTTTATTCGAAAGGTTAACTAATGCTCAATTAGAATTCTTTTTACGCTGTTGGGAGCATAATCTTTATATTTGGAGGGATGTCTGGTTAAATCCGCTTGAAAAGAATCCATTTTTCAATCTTATGCACAAGCTTATAACTCAATTTACTTTTGCTTCCGCATACTTTTTATATTATAAACGCCAACATGATGCTCTTAATAACATGAAAAAGGAGTTGATAAAAGAAGTTGCCGGGATCCAGCCAATTAAAGTAGTTAGAGAGGGGATTAGAGCTTTAAAATCAAATATCTAATCAATAAATTTTTTTAAATTATTATTTTATAAAAAAATATTCCAATAAATATGAAAAAAATATTTTATTGTTGAAAAAATTAATTTTCTACAGGAACCAGAAATCCATTTTCAATTAAATCGTAAATATTTGTAATAATTTGTTCTTTTGATGTCCTTGGCGATGCAGATACTAAATTTGTTTACAATTTGCTAAAAAAACAATTTTTCTTCAATTTCCATGGCTTTAGCAACAGATAGAATATTTTCTTGAAAATTTTTAAGTTTTATATTCGGAGGTGCTTTGTTTACCACAATATTTTAAAAAATGAGAAAAATTATGATATCATATAAATTATTTCTTCCTTTTAACGGTAAATGTCAGTAAATCTTTAAGGAATTCAAATTCTTCACGATTTATTATATCTTCTAATTTTTTTAGAGAGTTCATAGCTTTATCATAATAATTAAGAGCCAATTTTTCGGATTTTTCTTTCGCATTAACAATAGTAAATAATTCTCTAACTTTTATAACATCATCTTCAGTAAGGCAGTCCTTTTTTAATAGAGAAATTAATTGAATCCGCTTTTTATCATCTAAGGAATTTATAGCGTGAATTAAGAGTGCCGTCTTTTTTCCCTCTCTAATATCGCCATCTGTAGGCTTTCCCGTAATTTTTTCATCACCGAAAGTTCCGAGAATATCATCAATAATTTGAAAAGCGATCCCTAAATTAATTGCATAATCCGATATTAGACCTAAATATTTTTTTTCCGTTTTGGCAAAGCAGGCACCAATTAACATGGATTTTTCGATTAAAGCACCTGTTTTTAAGGACACCATCTTTATATAATCTTCTATATTAATATTATCTTCATTTACCATGTTCATTTCAATAAGAACGCCTTCGCATAATTCTTGAAAAACTTTTTCATAATAATTGATACTTTTTAATTTTAAATCAAGATCAAATTTACATTGGATAAGCGGTTCTAACCCGAAAAAAAATGTAGTATCCCCGCCGAGTATCCCTATACTTGTTCCAAAATCGCGAGGTGTCATTTTCTTTAATTTTTTTCTCTCATGATATTGTTTAAATCTATAATGAAAAGCAGGATTACCTCTTCTAAAGTCATCTTTATCAATTATATCATCATGTATTAGAGAAGCATTGTGCAGAAATTCTACGGCTAAACTTGGTAATATTATCTTATCATCATTATTTTTTGAAAAAGCATTATAAGTAGCAATACACAGAAGCGGCCTTATCCTTTTACCGCCCGCGAGAATATAATCCTTTAATTCGGAATAGTAATTTTTTACGAAAAAATCATCAGCAGAGTTGATTTTTTCCGTAAAGAAATTTTCGATTTCTTTGTCTATTTTTATTTTGTATTCCCTTATATATTCCTGTAAATTCATTTTAAATTAAACCTATTTCGCTCAATTTTGTTTTTTCTAAATATTTTTAAACCAATTTAAAAGCGGGTCTTGAATAATTATCCTTTCCTCATTATTTTTAAGATCATTTATATCTTTAGCATTAATCAGCCACATAGTTGATTTTAATTCTCTTTTAAGATTTTGTATTTCATTTATAGTATTTTGTATTGAGTTATTTTTAAAATCATTCCAAGAGGATTTAAGAAAAGGATAGGCTAATCCTCCTATATCAGCACCAAGGACTATACATTTGGCAATATCCATTCCCGTTCTAAGGCCCCCCGTTGCAATTATTGGTTTGGCGCAAACTTTTCTCACCATTTTTATGCTAATGGGTGTTGGAATGCCCCAATTATTGAATATCTCTCCTAAATTTCTACCTTTCTCCATTTTGTTAGATTTTATTCTTAGAGATTCAATTATCGCAAAATTGGTCCCTCCTGCACCTCCTACATCAAAACCGTCAAATCCTAAATCTATCAATTTTTTAGCAATAGTGGTATCAAATCCGCAACCGACTTCTTTTGCAATAATCGGAATATCGATTTCTTTTCGTATTATTTCAAAATTTTTAACAAAATTTTTATAAGAAATATTTCTATCTTTCTGAATTAATTCATGTAATGCATTAAAGTGAATTGCCATAACATCGGCATCAATTAAATCAATACATTTTTTAAAATCATCAATATTAAAATTATCCTCACATATTTGTCCTATTCCTATATTTCCAATTATTGGAATGGAAGGTGCAAATTCTCTTACAATCTTGAATGAATCACTTACTGCAGATTCTTTTAAATAAATTCTTTGGCTACCGATTCCTAAAATTATATTTTCTTCTTGTGCTGCCTGTGCTAAAATTCCATTTATCTTTTTGGCTAATTTTGGTCCTCCGGTCATTGCTGCAATACAAATTGGTGCATCTATCTTTTTTCCAAAAAATGTGGTTTTTATATCTACATCCTTTAATTCAATTTCGGGTATTGCATAATGGATAAATGTAATAAATTTAAGATAATTTACAGGATATTGCACATTATATTTTAAGGGGATTTTAATGTGGTCAATTTTCCTCTTAAAAATTTCTTCTTTTAGGGGGGGAATAATTTCAGTACATATAATTGGCCTGTCAATTAGGGCATTATAAATATTATTATTCTTTAAACCATTAATAATTTGGACAGAGATTCCCAATTTTGCGATTTTTTTGATAAATTTTAATTTTCCGATAATACCTCCCGTAACATCTGTCTTAGTTTCCAGTTTTGCAAGTTTTAAATCATCAATCTCATCAATTTTTATTTTTTTAGCTAATTTTATTTTGTTATCTAATGGATTCTTGATAAAAATACCGTCTTGTTCGGTTGCGAAAATAACTTTATAAATCTCATAGCCAATTAATTTTTTACATAAATCGTAAATAATTTGATCTCCGGAGATTATCGAAAAAGATTTTGAACTCTTAAAACATATATCACCATATAATATGGGGATTAATCCTAAATTTAATGCAATTTCTATTTGTCCGATATTGGAACCTTTAATCCTATTATTTTCATCGAAGGTATAAATTGATGATGCATGAAAAGATATTGCGGGTATTTCTATTGAGTGAAATTCATTTAAAATTATTGAATTTAATTCTAACATTGCGGAATGTGTCTTTACCAAGCCCAATAGCTGTTGGTTAATTTTATTGTTAAATCCGTTTATTAAATCAAACTTTTTTGCAAGCGGATGACCGAAAGAACCGCCACCATGGACAATAATAATCTTTTTCTTCTTATTAATATAATCCAATATCTGTTTAGAAGCTTTTTTTATAATATCTTCCCTAACCGAGAATTGAGAACTTTTATCGGTAATTAAGGAGCCGCCAAGTTTTAAAATGATTATTTTTTCATTATTCAACTAAATGCACACCTTTTTCACAAATATCTGCATAAAAGCTTTCATATCCTTTATTTTTTAAAATATTTTTAATTTTTTTCAAATTTTCATGCTCTCCTAAAGTTATCACACATCCCCCTAAACCTGCACCCGTTAATTTTGCTCCATACGCACCATTATCTAATGCGATATCTATTATTTCGGCTATAGTATCATTAGAGACACCCAATTTTGATAATAATTTTTGATTTTCATTCATGATACTCCCAATTTCGGATAAATTTTTCATGCGTAAATTAAATAAGAGTTTTACTTCTTTTACTAAAGCACCTATAGTCCTCATTATAATCTTTGCTTCTTTTGGATTATTATTGATGAATTCTTTTACTTTTTTTATTGCTTCTTTAGTATTATGTTTTATATTAGTATAGGTAATTAAAAAATTCAAATTAAAAGGTAATTTTAAAGATTTCACTTTTCCTTTTTTAAAATATATTAAATTTCCATATGTGCATATGTTATTATCTATACCCGAAGGTGTCCCATGAGTTATCTTTTCTAATTTAAAAGCTATTTTTGAGACTTTTTTCTTACTTAATTTTATCCCGAAATATGTCCCTACTGCGAAAGTTAATGAAGCGGCAATTGAGGCAGATGATCCTAAACCCGCTCCGGGAATTAAATCAGATGCAATTGAAATTCTCAAACCTGATATATTAACACCATAACGTTCTTTAAAAATAGCTAAACATTTTGCTATAGGACTTAGTGCACGATTATTAATATTTATTAATTCCTCCAAGTCTTTAAATTTATATTTCTGTATGAAATTAACTAAATCTAATTCAATCACTTTTTCATTAATTTCTTCTACAGCACATGTAGAAAATATAGGAATTGCAATAGCAATTGCTGGATATCCGTAAACAACAGAATGTTCACCGAATAAAATACATTTTCCGGGTGCTTTAGCAATAACCTTATTCATTAATCTAATTTCACCTTTCGCCGATGCAACTTCATGTGTCCGCTTTGTATGCCTTCATCAGATAATGCTCTTAAAGCAGCAACGTTTTGGGCAAGGCCGAGCGCAGCAGCCACCTGAGAGAGCTCCTCAGCCGATTTTACCCGTAAAATCTTGAGTGCTATTCTTGCCATTGGATGAGTTTTCGTCATTCCGCCAATGATACCCATCGGTAAGGGTACTTCTATTTTTCCTACGAGATTTCCTTCCTTATCCTTTTTAAAAGATGTTAATGGTTTATAATAATCTCTTAGCGATGCATAGGCATGAGCTCCGGCTTCTATTGCCCTCGTATCATTTCCCGTTGCTAAGGCTAAGGCACTAATACCGTTCATAATCCCTTTATTATGTGTAGTTGCTCTAAATGGGTCCGCTAAAGCAAATTCATAGGCATATAAAATATTATCAACAATTTTCTCGCCACCGAGTAAATCTTTATCAAAAGTTGCTTTTGCTCTTGCTAATCTTTCTAATGCCAAATTTGATACAATCTTTAATAATACTTTGCCGCCGCTAATTTCTTCTATAAAAGGTGCCACCGCTTCTGCCATTGTATTAACTACATTTGCACCCATAGCATCTATAACATTAACTAATAAATGAATAATTATCATATTTCCGCGGTTGGTCATTATTTCACGTATTCTTACATCAAAAGCCCCGCCTCCTAATTCCTTAAGAACGGGATCTTGTTCATTTGCAATTTTGATAATCTCATTCCTTCTCTCAAATAATTGATCATAGAATTCTAAACTTTTTATATTCATTACCTGAATTTGCCCTATCATTACCGATTTTACGGGATCACACGAAAAGCCCCCATGTTTTCTTGCAATTTTAGCCGCCTTAGAAGCTGCAGCGATAACTGAAGGTTCTTCAGTAACCATAGGAATTAAATAATCTTTTCCGTTAATTTTAAAATTACATGCAATTCCCAAAGGTAATTGATAACTTCCGATTACATTCTCTACATATAGATCCATCTGTTCAGGAGTATGATATCCGAAATTTTTTAAAATCAATTTCTCTTCTTCCGATAACTCAACCATTTCACATATAATTTTTTGACGTTCTTTAACGGATAAATCATAAAATCCTGAAATATCTGAATGATAATCTTTCATTTTATATACTCCTTTTTAATTTTTTCAACTTCTTTTTTAAAAATATATAATATAGGGTCATTTTCTGAAAGAATTTTTGCAGAACCTCCGATCTTTCCCTTTATTAAGAATAAAGTAGGGAATTTATTTATTATTTTTTTTATAATTTCGTCCACTTGATTATTTAATGTTAAAAGAACTACGGATGGTCCCGTATCGATCGAAAAATAAACTTTAAATTCTTTTTCCCGAAGTTTTTTTATATAATGCATGAGTTTTAGAGTCTCAGGACTCCAGGCTATAAAACTTTTTGATAACGGGCCCGTCATGGTTATTGAATGTAGACATAATGTATCATATTCAGCAAGTTCACCAATTTTCTCAAAATCTCTCTCTTTTAATGCTTCTATAAATTCAATTATCTTAGCCTTTCTACTTTTTAACCATGTTTTAAAGAACGGGGATTGAGGCGCAATTTCATGAGCCTGACCGGTTTTAATATCGGAATAAATGGGAATTGTTATAAGCGAAATCTCATCTATAAAAGAACGGTGCTCTTTTTTATCTAATCTAATTGAAAAACAATCATTGGGGTCAATTGTAGGATGAGAAAGCCATAAAGAAAAACCCCCTGTAGCACTTCGGGCTCCAGAACCAGAGAGATACCTTGAAAAAATGCTTATGAATCGTCTATTTTTTATAAAATTATTGTTATTATTATATAATATTGAAATAGCAGCAATCGCAAGTGCGGCAGAACCTGAAGCAGATGTTCCAAGACCCTTTCCAAAATTTAATATTTTGCAACCATCAATAAAATTTCTTGATATTAATAGTGCTCTTGAATTAATATTTGCAAATTCTCGGAAAAAATCTAATGCCTTTTTAACACGTTCAAATCCCTCACTGATTAATAACTCTCCGTTCAAAAAATATTTATCTTCATCAAGAGTCTCATTGAAATCTAAATATGTTAATGTAAAAACAGATCCATTATTAAAAGAAATGCTTGAAAAGTAAGGAATTCTATTCTCTTTATCTATTAATCCGTGATATTTTAGAACACCTTGAATAGCGTAAGCAATAGAAAATGCATTTCCCGTCTTTTTAACTGCATCCCTTATGGAAGGTATTTCTTCGATATGATAATCATTTTTTTCTAAATAATTAATGATATCCTCATAATCACTCTTAAGTCTGTCGTTAAGCTTATTATTCATAATATTAAATCTACGCTCCAAATTTCAAGGAATAAACACTATTATTGATATAAGTATCTAAGTCAATAAAAATTATTCGGGAAAAAACAAAATTAATTTCTTTCTTTTTTTAAATTCAGAAGTGTTCTGCTTAGTTTCTTGATTATTGGAACATGTCCTTCTATATATAATTCATCGTTAATGTAGATGGCCGGGGGGATTAAACCTCCGTATTTCTTGGTTATTTCTTCTTCGCTGAGAGTTTCATATTCAAAATTAAAACTTTTTTTTAATTCGGGAATTGCCTCTAACATCCTCTCTATAACCATCTGTGTTTTACAACATTTTGCACAAACATTTTCTCCATCTTCTTTCAGTACGATTTTAACTTTTCCACGCAGTTCAGTCGTTTTACTCCCCTAAGATGTTTTAAACAAAATGATTTTTATTACATTAATGATCATTAAAATTTCTAATATTAAATATTTTTATTTACAAAATTATCGAGATCATCAATTTTTTAATTATCATAATTGCAATAAAACTATAAATTGAAATTTAATTAATAAAATTAGAGCCTTAAAAAATTATTATAAGTGCATAAAATAGTTGGAAAAAAAGGAAAATAAATGGGAAAGAAAATTTACTCTGAGAGAATTGGGAGGCGCATTTGGAGATTGGGGAACATTAATTCCTTTTGTAATAGGATATATTGTTCTCGTAGGATTAAATCCTGCGGGAATATTTTTTTGCCTCGGAATCACTAATATAATTTTAGGAATTCGATATAATCTCCCGCTACCGGTTCAGCCTCAAAAAACTATTGGAACGGTCGCACTTGCAGAAAGATGGAACCCAAATCTTGTTATATCCACGGGCTTCGGGACAGGACTTTTTTGGGCTATATTAGGTTTCTCGGGCAAACTTAATAAAATTGTTAAAAAAGTCCCTATTATTTCCGTCCGAGGTATTCAGTTAGGTTTAGGCTTCATTTTGGGCTGGACTGCAATATTATTAATTACCGATGATATTATTTTAAGCTTTATTTCCATTTTAATAATAATTGCTCTAATAAAGAACCAAAAAATACCATCCGCTATTTTACTTACAGGAATAGGGATTATATTAATTATTTTTAATGGAAATATCTCTATTATTGATTTAAAATTTAATTTACCTGAATTTAAATTATTTTTTCCAACTTGGGAAAATATCTTAGTAGGTATGGTTATTGCAGGTATTGCTCAATTATTATTAACGCTTACTAATGTTATGATTGCAACAGTAAATTTAGCACGTGATCTTTTCCCGGATAAAAAAGATACAATTGATGCAAATTCACTTGCACTTAACATGGGCGTTATGAATTTAATTAATCCTTTTTTAGGCGGTATGCCGTTATGTCATGGCTCAGGTGGTTTAGCTGCTCAGTATGCTTTTGGTGCCCGAACGGGAGGATCTATGATTTTAGAAGGCTTAATCGAAATTATTTTGGGATTATTTTTTTCACAAATCCTTTTAACATTATTCATTTCATTTCCTCGGGCAATTTTAGGTGCAATGCTATTGTATACTGCTGTTTTATTGGGAAAAATTTCATTTAAGGATTTTAACATAAGAACTTTTCCTATAATTTTAATATCTGCCATAATATGCTTTTTATTCAATATTACATTAGGTTTTTTAATCGGATTGGCAATATATCTAATATTTAGGAAAAATATTAATTCTAAAATTGAAGAAAAGTAGAGCTAATCTCCCCCTACCAAGGTCTAATTAAAATTTTTAATTATAACAGTATATAAAGCAAATATTATTTAATGAAAAATTCTATTAATTCTAATATATTGTTATAAACCTTTTTGGCTTCTGAAAAATCCCCGCTCATTATTGCTTGAAACCCCTCCTCATCAAGTTCACTAACATTATTCTTTAATTCTTCAAACAAGAATAATTCTAAAAATATATAATAATGTCTCAGCAAACTGGGCTCAAATTTTCCAATATTCCATTTAATAATATTTCCTAAATGTGTTTTGTTTTCTTTCGGATGGTATTCTAATGGTTCTTTTATAATATGGAGATAATGAAGCGGGACTATATCTTCTATAATCAAGCCATTTATCGGAGTATCGTAAATATTATTAAAGGGGATTATTGCTTTATAAAATCCTTTTTTCTGAGGATCACTTTCCTCAATTTGAAAGTGTGTTTTTATAATTTTGACTTGATTTTCGTAGACATATATTATCGTCCGAGAGATTCTTTTACGTAAATTGTAATTTAGTTCAATTTTCTCTTGAGTGGAAACATCATTAATTTCCCAATTGATTTCAAGTCCATCTTTAGTTAATCTTTTATCATGTAATTCCATTACTTTTTCTCCATTAAATTCTACATTTAGAATCTCGAAATTATAAGGAATTAAATGCGAGATAATTGCTTGTCCTAAAATATCATCAAATGGATTTTCAATTATAGATTGAACATTAAAAATTGTCTCGCTATTATCATTTTTTGTCTCATTTACCTTAATTTCCTTTTCTATCTCCTTTACCTCTCCTGATATACTTGTTAATAATGCATTGCTGGTAATTTCTTCTTTAATCTCAACTCTGTGTTCTTCAATGAGCCCGCTAATTTTATCTGACATCTCTTTGATATCTCCTGAAAGATCTCCTAAAACATCCGTTATTGAGAGTTCCTCGATTATTGGAACTGTATCTTTAGCGATAGTTATCATTTGATTGAATTGCTTTGCTTTTTCAATTAAGAATTCCTGTTCTTTTAAATGTTCTTCGGCTTTTTTTTGAAATTTTGCTTTTAACTCCATAGCTTCCTTTTGTTTTTGCGATTGTTTAGCTGCTTCTTGTTGTTTTTGCTCAATTAATTTATTTATTTCATTAATAAGATTCGTATATTTCGTTTTAATCTCATCGCTTCCAATTTGGTTAGCTAATTCAATTATTTTTTCACATTTTTCGATTACTTTCTCATATTGTTCGGTATTCTTATCATCTATAATTTCATTTTCTAAAATTTCAATCTGTTTTTTAATTTCTTGTTTTTTACGTAATTCTTCTTCCTCTTTTTTCCTCTTTTCTAATTTTTCATTTAGATATGATATTTTTTCGGAATATTCTTGTATAACTTCCTTTTGTCCTATTTCCTCTGCAAGTTTAATTATTTGCCGACAATTCTCAATCGCTTTTTCAAAATCATTTGATTTTTCATTATTAATAATTTCAACCTTAATCTTATCCAATCTCTTTAAATATTTAACGATTATTTGTAGTTCTTCTATTTTTTGAGCATAATTCTTAACCAAATCATGCTTCTTTAATTTTTTCGCCAAAATTTTTAATTTATCATAAAATTTTAATGCATCTTCATATTTTTTATCCGATTCTAATTGTTCTACCTCTTTTCTAAATTGTTCAAAATCTTCTAATTTTTTAAGATATTCTTCCTCTGCTTTTGATATTTCTGTATATAGATTATTTAAAATACGATTAAAATAAGGATCATTGTCCTCTTTAATTATTTCTCGTGCCTGATTTATTTTTGCTTTTGCCTCTTCAAATAATAATTTTTTCTTTAAACTATTAGCTGATCTTGTTAATTTTTCTAACTCTTGGATTTTTTGTTTATCTAATTTTTCTTCTGTAAAATAAAATTTATAATCATATTGTTTCCATTCGCCTCCAATTTCAACACAACAGCTAACAATAATATTTTTGTAAAAATTCCTCCAAGAAGATAAATTTTTATGAATACCAGATTTTTTCATTATTTCTGTGGTATCAATCTTTTCGACTTTTAACACATCATTTTTCTCAAAATCATCCTTATAATATTTTATAAGATAATCTTTTAGTTCATCAGCTCTTTCCGTAAAGATGGATTCATATTTCTTAAAAATTTCCTCAATTTGTTCGGCTATTTAAATCACCTATTTCTCTATTTTCTCCAAATATTTTATAATTTCTTTAAAATAATTATAAGATGATATAAGATTTCCAATTTCTAAAGTCTCACCGGCTTTTTGCCGTAATTCATTGATTTTTATAATTAAATCCCTTGATTTATCACTTTCCTTTTCCTTTTTCCTTTCTTTTCCGGTATATTCGTGATATTTTTGCTCAATTTCATTTAATACTTTAACAACACTTGCTAAAGCAGGTAAATTAAGATAATCATTATATTTTTTCCTAAATTCTGCAGCTTCATTATAAATTTCGATAATTTCTTCATCCTTACTGATATTATTTACTTTTTGTCTTAATCTGTTCTTTTCTTGTCTTATATCCTTTAAAATATCTCTCGCTTTTTGTCGGGCTTCTGCTTCTGCCATGAATTCTTTCTGGTTTTTGATAATATTTTCATCATTAATTTTAATTGCCAATTCTATAATTTCTTCTGAAAACTCTATTGCTTTAGAGTAATCCTCATTTTCAAATGCCTTATCAGCATCATTTTTTAAATCATTAATTTTTGAGAATATTTCTTCATGTACGCTATATTTTAACTTCTCGCTTTCAATTTTTTCATGTAACTTATTTTTTGGGATTCCCGTATTTTGAAAAAAATCAAAAGGCTCTGTTTTAGATTCTATCGTTATATACCTTAAAACTCTGTAGTCAGGATATTCATTAGCAAATATTTGTCGAAATTGTGCAATATATTTCTTAATTGAATTGAGTGCATATTCTCCTATCCATATATAAAGCCTTTTTTGACCTAACGTATAAAATGCAAGTACATCATAAAGAGAAAATAAATCTATAAGATTCTCAGCATTTATTTCTTCAATCTCGCCCGCATAATTCAGTTTAAATACTTTAAGATCGTCTATAACCATTTATCTTCATTTCCTTGCGTTATTTTATCATAACTTATTTACTTTCTTGTTTTCTTTTAAAATTTATCCTTTAAAATTAAAAATATTAACTGATGCGATTATATCAATATTCTATTAATCCAAATCAAATTGAAAAATTCCTTAAATATTTGTATAAATATACTTCTAAGATGAATATGAACTTTTTACTAATCTTATAATTCATAAGTTATTAAATAATTATCAATCAATATTATTAATTAAATGGATTCGAAATTATAATTATCTTTAAATTAGAAATCTTAAAATAATATGTCATCCTCTAATTCAGAAAAGCTTTCAAAAAGAAATCTATTCGGCTATGCCCTCGGTGCCATTCCAACTGGTTTAATGGCTTTTATATTCTCATATAAATATATCGAGTTTTTTTTCGATGATTTACGGTTAGACCCGCTTTTGTTTATTTATGGACAGATAATTTATATGATTGTTAATGCTTTAAACGATCCCTTATTAGGACAAATGTCAGATCGCACTAATTGGAAAAAATGGG
>CAZVTX010000065.1:0-13707 GCA_964629395.1 uncultured archaeon | reverse complement strand
GTTAAAGCATATGGAAGTATATATTCATTTTCTTTCTATAATTCAAAAGCAACAATAAATAAAACTTTAGATATGACCGCTTATTCGGGTAATAAATATTCTGCAACATTTGATCCCGCATATAGCGATCCATCAGGACCGTGCTTCTTTTACATAATTCCCGAGAATCCAACGGAGAGTTATTATAATCCGTCATCACCAAGATTAAGTTTTGAGATATTAAATGATGATCCAACTATAGATGAAAAGGATTCATCGTTTTCCGTAAGCGGTTCAGATGAGACAATATCTTTTGACGATACTAAAACTAGTTCATCCTATAAAGTTTATGGAATTCCCCAAAATTCGACTTTAAATTTTGAAGTAAAAGCGAATGATAAAGTGTCATACGAAGATTCTCCTTCTGAACTCAAGGTTTATATCAATCTTTATATTTATTTGATTACATCCAACGGATATATAGTTCAAATACCCTTATATTCCTATGATTATGTTAAATTAGATTACGATTCTGATTCTACAAAATTTAAAGGTTCATACACGATCCCCTTTAACTTGGAATATTATACAATTGAAGGGGCAAAATCTATTTCTACAATTACGGATTACCAAAATAACGGAGATTATATCGGTGTATTAACGGTAACAGTATGGGATAGTGAAGGAGGAAATTCTGAATTTATAATACTTGTCGATATAACCGCTGCAGAAAGTATTTCAGATAATTACTGGGATTTAATTTTCTGGATTCTATTTTTCCTTGCGTTAACAATTTTGGGAGTAGTTGTCGCATTAGTTATTGCTAAAAGAAGGAAGAAAAAAAGAGCGCTCATTGAGATTGGAGAAGAACCTTTATAAAATTTAATTTTCCTTTTTGTTTTTATTTAATTTTATTTACTTAATATTTCAATTTCCCCGTTTTCTTTTCCGATATATGCTTTCTCAGTCATATTTATAAATAAACCCGTATCCACTACTCCCGGAATACTTAAAATTTTTTGATTTAAATTATAAGGATCATTAATAACTCCGAAATCAGTATCAAGAATGAAATTTCCGTTATCAGTAACAACAGGGCCCATTTTTGCTTTAGCCATTCTTAAAATAGGTTTTCCGCCTAATTCTTCAAGCTTTTTAGATATCGGAACATAAGCAATAGGGATTACTTCTATAGGAATGCCTTTTTTCCAATTCTCTCCTAAATTTTTCGATTTTTTACGAAAATCGGCAATAATAATTAGCCTTTTAGAACAAGAGGCAATAATTTTTTCTTGAACTAAACATCCTCCGCCACCCTTAATCAAATTTAAATCTTTATCAATTTCATCGGCACCATCAATATCTAAATCAATTTCAGGATGCACATCTAAAGAAGTAAGTGTAAGACCATTCTCAACAATTAATTGATAAGCCTGAAAAGAAGTCGGAATACATTCAAGATTTAAATCCTTTTCTTTATTAAGTTCTGCAATCCTTTTTACGGCATAAACAACCGTGGAACCGCTGCCTATTCCTAAAATCATATCGGCTTTAAGATTATCCTCAACGGCTTTAATTGCAGCATTTTTTTTACCTTGCTCAATTTTATCAAGAAACATATTTTTCCCTCTTTTTAATTACATATCTCTTTTTATAAGATTTAATATTTTTAAAGCTAAATATGCGGCATTTTCACCTCTATCAATTCCAACACATGCCACCGGAACACGAGGAGGCATCTGAACAATTGATAAAAGTGCATCTAAACCGCCTAATTTTGCGCTGACAGGAACGCCAATAACAGGTTTATCCGTTTTAGAAGCAATAACACCCGGTAAGGCTGCAGAAAGTCCTGCAACAGCGATATATATTAATGATTCCGAATTTTTTATGTATTCATCTAATTTATCGGGATTACGATGAGCAGATATTATTTGTAAATCATAAGGAATTTTATTCTCTTTTAAAACTTTTTCAGCTTTTTCGTAAACATCTCTATCAGATTCACTGCCCGCAATAATCGACACTAATGGTTTTTCCAGCATAATTTATTTAAAAATGCTAAAAATAAAAATTATTATATTCATTATTAAAAATGTACTTTTTTTTTCAAAAACCTAAATTTTATGTATTTTTTTAGGAATTGAATTTATCAAAAAGTTTAATATAGTTTCAGAATTTATCCACATAAATACGAATTATAACTTATAATTAAATTAAAGGAAATGTGAAAAAAAATGGTAGAATTAAATGAATGCTGGCTTGTAGATTATGCCAGAACTGCTTTCTCACGATCAAGACCTAAACAACCTGAGAGAGATGTATTCGGCGATCAAAGAGGTGACGAGCTTCTTGCACAATTATTAATGAAATTTTTCGAGGATAATAATCATCTTGGCGGAAAACCAATTGAAAAGAAAGATATCGAAGAGGTAGGCGTTGGAACTGCTATGGGTGTATATGAGAATTGGACTTACGCGGGGAGACTTCCAATTTTTATGGCAGAATTCCCTTTTGAAACATCAGCCTTTTTTGTAGATAAACAATGTGGTTCTGCGGGTGCTGCTTTAGCCTTTGTAGCACTTCAAATTATGACAGGACAAATTAAAATCGGTTTAGCAACTGGTATGGAACATATGACCCGAATTCCTATGCAGAACGATTGGGTTAAGCCTAACTTAGATATGATCAATAAAAAGAGCAAATGGTATAGACCTCAATATGATTTAATAACTACAATCAACATGCTTCAAACCGCTCAAAAATTATATGAACAAGAAAAGGGAGAGGGTGGCGGCGATTTTACAAAAGAAGACCTCGATAAATTAGGAGTTAGAAGTCATAATCTTACCGTCAAATATCAAGAAGAAGGTTGGTTTAAAGGAGAAATTATTCCCATTGAGGGCCATGCAGAAGGGAATGTTGAAGAAAGGATTATGATCGAAAAGGATATGGCTGCAAGAAAATCAAATTTAGAGACGGTATCTAAATTACCTCGATTATCTAAACCATATTATTTAAAGCAAAACTTATACGGATATGATTTAGGAGGAAGAAAGGGATATATCGAAAGAGAAGGAACCAAGGAGGGGGTAATAACTCCTGGAAATTCCTCACCCTTAAACGCTGGTGCTACCGCTTGCTTATTAATGGAAGCTAAAGAAGCCGAGAAAAGAGGGTTCGAACCAATGGCAAAAATCGTTTCAATGGGATGGGCAGGTGTTGATCCATCTGTTATGGGAAGAGGTCCAGTCCCTGCTACAAGAATCGCATTAGAAAAAGCAGGATTAACTGCTGATGATATCGATTATTGGGAAATTAATGAAGCATTTTGTATAGTTGCCTTAAACTGCATGCATAAATTTAACATTCCCGAAGAAAAAGTAAATATCAAGGGAGGATCCACTGCAATTGGACATCCTTTAGGTGCAACTATGGTTCGATTAACCGGAACTCTTGCAAGGATCTTAAAAGAAAAGAAAGCCAGATATGGTATTGCAAATGCTTGTATCGGGAGCGGTCAAGGTATCGCTATTTTAATAGAAAACCCTGATGCCTAAATATAAAATTTTAAATCAATAAATTTTAATCCTCTTTTTATAGATTTTTTTTTTATTTTCATTATTTTAGAGGAAATATTTAAATATTAGAATATAACAATTAATCTTACGATCATTTTTGAGAGTGAAAATTATGGTTGTTTATAAATCAATTGAATTGGTAGGCACAAGCGATAAAAATTGGGCTGATGCCGTTAAGAATGCTTATGAAGAAGCAAAAAAAACCCTAAGAGGGATTAGAAATATAACAATTATCCAGAGCGATGTAAAAGTTAAAGAAGACGTTGATAAGCTCATTTACAGGGTAAGATGTCAGGTCACATTCGAAATTGAAAGATAAGAAAATATTATACAATCTTTTTTTTTATTTTTATTAAAATTTTTATTAATATTAAATTCAATATTATTATTAATTTAAAATTCAATTTGATTAATCATGATATTTATGATATTACAATTAGATTTTTTAAATTCAAAAATAACCAGTTATATAATCGGGCTAATTATTGTAATTCTTATAATGATAATCTGTTGTTCTATTCATAATAAATTAATGGAAAGTTGAAAAGAAATTTATTTTAATTTTCCTTAATGAATTTACTTTCTAAATAATTAAAAATTTCCTCTAATTTGTCTTGATTTATTTCCAGATATTCACCGTTTATTATTGCCCCAAATTCTTTTCCTAATCCGATAAGTAAATCAATTAATTCTTGCTTATTTATTTTTAATATGTCTTGAATAAATTGTATTTCAATCTTTTTAGATATTTTAAATAAATCTTTAAGTTTTTTTATATCATTCTCAGAAGTAGAGCCTTCCTTTTCAAAATCCTCTAAATCTTGAATACTTTCCTCAATAGCTCTTTTAGCTTGCGCCGCATAGGTCAGTTTAGGGTCGGCTTTAAGTGCCTTTTTATAATATAATAGAGCCTTTTCAAAATCATCATTTTCTTCGTAAATCAACCCCATATTATAATAACAATGGGCATAATCAGGTTTTATTTCCACTGCTTTTTGGCATGCTTCAAGCGCTTTTTTATTATCCCCTTGATTGTGATAAGATATTCCAAGATTATAATAGGCTCTGTAATTATTGGGGTCTAATGAAATTATTTCTTGAAAGCATTTTATTGCTTCATCATAATTTCTTATCCATAAATCATTATTATATGCACCGTATTCCGAAAGGGCATCTATTAATTCATCTTTTATCTCTGTCAAATTAGGATTATCGCAATATAATTTTCTCAAAATAGATAATGCTTCGGGATAATTCTCTTGCTTAATTAGGTCTTTAGCCTTTTTTATCAAATCATCGATTGCACTCATTTTTAAGATGCAAAATATTATAGGAATTTATTTTAATAAAAATTAAAGATCTTACTAAAAAATATTGAAATAAAAACAAAATTAATTATAAATTTTTTACATACCAAATAAAAGGATCTTTTTTAGCATTTAATTTCATTAAAAGGCTCCTTTTATTTCCATCATTATCGGGACAAATATAATAAACCTTATCTAATTTTAAGGTCTTGGCAATATAATTTTCAAGTTCACGGAAAATTGCTTCTTCAATACCTTTCTTAAAAGAGTGCTCTTTTTTTGTTATAACTTGATGAATTAATGCCCGATCATTACCGAGATAATCCCGAAATGCCGTAAAAGTCCCCCAACCAATAACATCATCTCCTTCTTTAGCAAGAACCATCGCATTTCTATATTTCAAGTCTAAGGAACGTTTATTTAATTCTTCCTCGAATTTTTCCCATTTTGCATCAAAGTAACAAATATTTTCTGCAAAATCTTCGAATAATTCTTTTAAAGCATCTTTATCTTTTCGGGGATCATACCTTTCAATTGTTATCATATTTATTCAACATGATTAAATTAATTTGATAATATTATTTCGCAATAAAATATTAAAAGAAGGATATTATTATATTTTTATTATTCATTCCTTATAATTTCTCTTTAATAAGAATAATTTAATAATTTAGAAAATAAATCCAAACGATAATTTATGTTTTTTTTAAAAAGTAATTAATAAATTGCCTGAGAAAAATGCATAAAATACAAATCCCAATTAAAAAAATACATAAGGATGTAAAAATCCCGACTCCTTCTAAGAAAGGTGATGCGGGAGCTGATGCGAGGATTATAGGCTTTAAAAGAATAATAAACAAAAACGGTGTTAAAAAATTAGAAGAAATAAATACAGATTCATATATTTTAAAGCCTTTAGAACGTATTGGTTGCCCCTTAGGATTTGCAACAGCGATTCCTGAAGGATATTATTTTAAGGTCGTGCCTCGAAGCGGACTTGCGTTATGGGAAGGAATAACGATCCTTAATACGCCCGGAACAATAGACTCAGGCTATAGAAATGAATGGATGGCAATAGTCGTAAATCTTTCGAATAAGGATGTGGTTTTAAGAAAAGGGGATAGGATATGCCAGATAATTCTTGCTAAAATGCATGATTATGAATTTATAGAGACTGAAGAATTGCCCGATTCAGAGAGAGGTTTAGGGGGCTTTGGTTCGACAGGAGTAGAATAAAGATTCAATTAAATAATATAATTTGTGATTTTTTAAAATATTTAAAATTTATATGAGATAATTAAATTAAATTATAATACTTTAACGCAAATAATTAATTCTTTAAAAAAATAGATTATTTCTTAAAAATCAAATCTAATTTTCATTAAATCAAATTCTTTAAGATTAAAATTTACAAAGATTTTATATATCTAAATTGTATATAATAATTAGAAAAAATGACACAAAAAAATATAGATTCAATAATAGCCGCAATGAAAGAAGCCATAAAAAAAAGAGGATCAACAAGAATCGCCAATGCGCCTCCAGATCTATTTGATCCCAATAAGCCAAGGTTAGGACGCAGGGAAAGTGAGCCGCATTCAAGAGAAGTTACATATATGTATGATGTACTATCACAAAATTTTCCTGAAAGCAGAGCTTTATGGGATTTACATCATTATTTCATCGGAAATAAAGGTGCAATTAAAGGAAAAAAGATAGATATTCAATTTGATGTGAGTTTCTTTAAAGATTTCAAGATACCTTACACTTTATCATCCTATGATGCTCAAGAATTTAATGGTAGAATACCCGATATGGCAATAAATGTATTATCTAAAAGTACATGGAAAACTGATTTAAGCGAAAATGTCGATATTTGTAAGGATTTAGAGATCCCCGTCTATATCGTATTTAGTCCTTATAAGGTTACAAGCAAGATATACCATCCTCCATTTTTGCGTGCATATATCCTAAAAGATGATGGATTGTATCAGCAAAAAGAGCTTCGCACTATTACTTTAGAGGAGGGAGGAAATATTAATGAGGAAAATATTATTGATGTGAGCGATATATTACCATTCCGAATTGGTTTAATGCAACTCAAACAAAAACATAAAGGAGATTTACCTCTTTATCGACTGGTCTTTATTCATCCCTCCGAATTAAAAATATTACCTTCTTCTGAAGATAAATTAAGAGAAGCAGAGGAAAAAGCACAAAAAGCAGAAGTAAAAGCCAAAGAAGCGGAAGAAAAAGCACAAAAAGCAGAAATGAAAGCCAAGGAAGCGGAAGAAAAAATAAGGGAATTAGAAAAGTTAATTGAAAAATATCGTAAATCTGAAAAAATTGATTAAAAATTATTATATTATGATAAAAATGATTTAATTTTAGCATCCCATGTCTTAGAACGAATCTTTTTATCGTTCCACTCTTCTTTTAATTTATATTTTTTAATACGTTCTGATGATTGTCTTAATTTTTTTTTGATTTCAATATATCTGGGAACCATGAAAAAAGCCAAATTTTCTGAAAGATAGTAGTGAAATTCCTGATGTGTTAATTTTCGATTTTTTTTAAGAACAATACAAATTTTAATATCTTCCGATGATTCCTTTAATGAAGGATCATCTGAAGGAACACCGAATGCAGCACTTTCTAAAACTGATGGATGAGCATTTGCAACATTTTCAATCATTATAGGATAAATAATTCGTCCATATCTTCGTATTAAATCAATTTTTCTCCCCATATAGTAAAAATATCCGTCCTTGTCCCAATATCCTAAATCTCCTGTATAAAAATAGCCATTTTTAACATACATCTTAGTAGGACTTTCTACTTTGTAATAATCTAAAGGGATTATACTTTTAACTATAATTTCCCCTACATTTTCAGGCCCAGGAGGTAATTCATTCCCATCATTATCAACTATTTTCAATTCCAAACCATAGAGAGGAGTCCCAATTGAACCTATTTTACCTCCATTTGTTCCCGCTAAATTAATGGTAAAGCCAATTGCTTCAGAAGGCGCCCAACCTTCATAAACCGAAACTCCAAATCGATCTTCAAAAACTTTCCATAATTCCTTGGGCATTTCGCCGCCAAGAGCATATTTAGCAGTATGATTTCTATCTTGCTCTGATGGAGGTTCATCAATTAACATTTGTGCAATTCCTCCATAATATACGATGAGATCTGCCTTATATTTTCTAACATCATCCCAAAATGTTTCCGCATTAAATTTTTCAGCTAAGGCGATTGTAGCATTATAAAATAATGCCGGGAAAATGATAACTAATTGTGCAAAAGTTTGAAATAAAGGCGTCGGGCAATATATTACTTCACCCTCTCCATATCTTTTTATTAATTCTGAAAACATTAAACCCGAGAGGATATGAAGATTTCTGTATTGAATTCCTTTTGGTTTTCCCGTAGTTCCTTCGGTATAAATAATTTCTATAACATCCAGAAATCTGGTATTAATTTTAGGTGTTTTATCATTATTAGAAATAATAACATTAAAATTTAGGAAAAAATCATCGAATTTGAAATCTTTAGGTGCACCTCTAATAATTACAGCTTTTAATTTATTTAATTGACTTTTTATTTTCATAAACTCGTTTAAACAGCTATAATCAATAATTAATACTTCGGAATCGCTATTCTCTATTATATAATACAGCTCTTCTCCTTTTAAAAAACGGTTAATAGGAACAAATACAAGTCCCGCTTTTATAATGCCAAACCAGCAAAAAATAAAATCAGGGCAATTTGGCATTAATAAGGCTACTTTTGATGATTTTATTTTCCCAAATCTTAAATTAAGTCTTTTAGACAGAGATATTAGCCCATTAGCGATTTTATTAGAGATTTTATGAACCTGACGATAAGAAAATATTTCATCCTTAAATAATAAAAATGGCTTATCCTTATTGCCTCTCGCCTTAGATTCTATTAATCTCGGCAATGTTGCATTTTCTATTTTATATTTATTAATGAGATCTATAAGTTGATTGGATTTTGATACGATAAGTGTTCCATTGCGTATCTCTATGTTTACTTCCTCTTTATCAGAAAAAGGAAAAGCACTATCTTTTGCAATCTTACTGGAAATATATAAGTAAACATTTTCATAACCTCTTCCTGACTTTCTGATAAGGATTTTTCCTTTACCGATTGCTTTTTCGCTCATTATAAAATTAAATAGGATATCATAATATAAAAAAATAATTAATTTACATATGTAAAATACATAGTGATCTTTAAATACCATTAAAATTCAATTTTACACAATAAAAATTGAATAATAAATACATTTAACAAGGTAATAATATTGATTCAAGTAGATTTCTTTTGGTCTTATGCTATAGGAGCAACTTTTGCTCTTGCTGCTGCTAGGCAAATTTCTAAAGAAGATTGTAAGTGGTATGAATCAAAATATTTCACTTTTACAGTTTTTTATTTAGCAGTATTTTTCGCACCTTCAGGGATTTATCTGTTATGGCAGCATCTTTCCTGGGAGACTATGCAGGTTTGGAATAGACATTCTGATTTACCTGCGATTTTTGTTGTAATTTTTGCCGTGACTAATGTAACTGATGGTATTTTAGCCTATTATATATGTCATAAGTTTATTAAAAAAGGAAATTATTTTGCAGCAGCTACACAGGTTCTCTTAGGTTATTTCATAATGTTTTTTATTCTGGTTCATGGCTGGGATGGAACAGGTTGGCAAAGATTTACTTATGATACTGCTTTACATAATGGGGAACTATGGGCTCCAGGAAAAACGGATGGTTTGCTATTCTTTATCAGTCCTGTTGCAATAGCCTTATATGTTATGGGTGTTTTAATTTTACCTCCAATGTTTTATTTCTTTTATAAATGGCTGAAAGAAGGATTAGAAGCAGATGATTCAGTTCCAAATGATAAAATTCCTTCATTTTTAAAGATCTCAACTTTAATGTTAGCTGCTGTTTTCGGGATCGCATTAGGAACCGTAATTGGGGCTACATTTGTATGCATGTTTTTTACATTCATTACGGGAGGAAATCAGATTATCGGAGGCTATGAATTTTCTATTTTAGGAATTGTAATAGGAATTCCGGTGTTTCTAATTCCGATGTGGTATTTTGTTTTTAGGCGTGACAAATTAGCATATAAATTTTTTAAACTGATTTTCATAGAGGAACCTATCGAAAAATAGATAAACCAAATATATTCTTTTTATTCCAAAAAATTCTCTTTTTTTTCTAAATTTTTTAAAATATACACTAATAAAATTAAAATTATTCTAATTATTTTCCAAATCAAGATTATAAAATTATTAATATTAAAATGCAGGAAGCTAACGATAAAAATTCTTATAAAAATCATTATCTTTATCGTATTCTAAACCCAAAGAGTATTTGTACATTCGGAGCTAATAACGATCTATTAGGCACAATGGGCTCTATGCAGCTCAGAAATGTAATTGCAGGAGGATTTGAAGGTGAAATTTATCCTATCCATCCAAGATTAGAAGAAGTACAGGGTTATAAAGCCTATAAAAGTGTTTTAGACTTACCCGAGACACCCGATTTAGCATTTATTATTCTTCCTACTAAAGTAGTTCCAAAAGTAATGGAAGAATGCGGACAAAAAGGAATTAAAAGGATGATTATTACATCTGGCGGTTTTAGGGAAGCAGGGCCCGAAGGAGTTAAGCTATCAGAAGAAATAGATAAAATTGCAAAAAAATACGGGATTAGATTTATTGGTCCGAATTGTTTGGGGATATATAACGGTTGGTACTTGGCTCCAAAAGAGAATACTTATTTTAGTACCATGTGGATTTATAAAACACCTAAAAGAGGAAAAATCTCGGTTGTTAGCCAATCGGGAACTATTGCATGTCACACCTTTTGGCATGCAGCATATATGAATGCAAGAATCGGAAAATCAATTTCTGTCGGTAATGAAAGAAATATAGATATTGTTGATTTTTTAGAATTTCTTAAAATTGATCCCGAAACAAATGCAATAGGACTTTATATTGAAGAAGTCAAAAGGGGGAGACAATTTTTAGAACTGGCAAAAGAAATTACACCAAATAAACCAATAGTCGCAATTTATTCTGGAGGCACTGAAAGTGCAACACGATCAATTATGAGTCATACAGGCTCAATAGGGGGCAATCAGAAAATATATGATGCAGTTTTCAAGGAAACTGGAATTATCTCTACAAATTCAATCACGGACTTTTTATATTATTTAAGAACATTATCTTGGGCGGTTGATAATGATGTTTTTATGAAGGGAAAAAGAATAGGAATAATAACGGATTCTGGTGGCTCGGGATCAATGATGGTAAAAACATGTGAATTATACGGACTTGAAGTTCCTGAATTTTCGGATGATTTAAAAGAAGAATTATATAAGTATATCCCCCCAACTGCAAGTGCGAGTAATCCTGTGGATGTAACATTTGATATGAATTTTTATAACTTAATGGTTAAATTTCCCAAGGTTTTAGCCGATTCGGGAGAAGTAGATGGGATAATTGTATACGGGGTTTTTGATTTTGGAGATGTTTTTAATGTTATTGAGAAATCGGGATATTTACCGAGCGAAAACTTTAAAGAATTCGTAGAGACAGTTGATAGAGCATTTATTAAACCTGCAAAAAGGTTAATTAAAAAGAGAAAAATCCCGATATTCTATGTTGGACCAATGCCGTATAATTTTCCGATGTATCAAAAATTTTTCGAATATGATTTACCTTTATTTGATTTTTGGGATCAACCTACGAAATGTATGAGTATTTTAGCGAAATATTCCGAATATCGCCGAAAACTGAAAAATATTAAAATGTAAATTTTCAATTTATATAAACAATAATTATTTTTACTTTTTTCGATTAAATTGGTGTTTTTTATATAAAAATGATAACTTATCTTATAATTGATTATTTATATCGAAAATAGAGTTTTTAAGATTTATATTTTCAAAGAACAATATCATATTAATGAGTAAAAAATATAAAAAATCGGTTCTTATCACCGGAGCGGCGGGATTCGTAGGAAAGCACATGGTTAAGGAGTTTCTTTCTAAAGGATATCATGTAATTGCGTGCGATATAAATGAGAAAGAATTGAAAAAAGTAGATTCATATAACGGTGATTTAGAAGTTATAAAAATTGATATGTTAAAAGAGGATTTAATCCCGCTTTTTAAAAAGGTGATAAATGAATGCGAAGAAGCTTACATGATTAATTTAGCGGGACTCTTTAAATTTGACGCCCCGGCTATGCCGCTATTTTTAATAAACGCAAAATTAACAAAAAATGTTATGGCTGCAGCTCTTAAAGTAGGAGGTTGGAAGCATATAATTCATGTATCTACCGTTGGGACTTATGGAACTCCTGCTAAGAACAGAAAATCAAGTCCTTGGAAAGATATGAAACCCTATAGAGAAGCTGAACCTCAAATTCCCGATAATACTTATGGATTAACAAAATATATGGGTGAAAAATGTGCTTGGCGCTATTATAAAAGGGGACTCCCTATTTCCGTAGTAAGACCAAGTTTAATCTACGGACCAGAAAATAGATATGGTATAGGACTTTTTTTACAATTGGCATCATATTGTAGAAATTTGATGAAAGGCCCCTTAAAGTACATAATATTATCATTAATTGCAATACCATGTAGAGGAGGCACATATGCTCATTTTGTTCATGTCGAGGATATTTGTCGGGCTTGTTCTTTAATATTAAACAGAGATGATACAATCGGAGAAGCTTATACCATCGGAGATTTACATCCGCTTAACACCATGGTATTTTTTGATTTAATGCTCCATTGTGAAAGAATCAAAATGCCGTGGAGATTTGTACCTCTTTCCCGATTCTTAATAAAACATTATGACTTGATTTTTAATAAGTATGTTACCAGGATTTTAGAAAAAATCTTAAAATTCTGCTTCATGATTTATGGTTGGCATATGAAGTATAATCCGGAAGAAATTCCCCTTGAAATTTCAAAGGAATGGCTCGGTTATTTTAAATCAAATTTTATCTGGGATATAAGTAAGCTAAAAAAATTAGGATTTAAACATAAGTATCCTCATATGAAAAAAGGAGTAATTGAAAATGTAATTTGGTATAAAAAGAAAAAATGGCTCCCTTAATTTTTTATAAATTATCAATTACAACTAATTTTTTATGAATTATATTAGATTATAGAACGAACTAATCCGAATAATACAAAATTAATATTTCTATTTAGAGTTTTTTAAGATAAGGTCCTTTAATTTTTATATTATTTTCAAATGATAGTGCATTGAAAGGAATAACCTTAAACACCAATGATACTTTAAAAAACTATAGAAGAATGTATTTAAATAGTCCGATTGCTATTCTTTTAATAGATTCTAATGGGATCATCGTTGATTGTAATTCTGCTCTCGAAAAATTGTTTAATTTTAATAGAGATGAATTAATAGGTAAGTTTTATTTAGATTTGCCCGTTTTTCCTGAAAATACAATCTCACTTTTTAGGGAGCGATTTCAAAAGCTTACCAATATGGAGAATATTCCACCTATTGGCTTGAAACTTTTAAATGCAAATGGACATTTAATTTCGGTTTATATTATTACTCTTATTATAACAATTAATAATAAAAAGTATATCCAGGCATTAATTTATGATAAGAACGAATTAATTAAAATGAAAAAATTGCTCCATGAAAGGGAGCTTAGATTTGAAAACTTCATTAATAATATTGCTGATATTTTATTAGAAACGGATTTAGATGGTAATATTTTATTTATAAGTCCACAAGTCTATGAAGTTTTAGG
>CAZVTX010000064.1:0-13808 GCA_964629395.1 uncultured archaeon | reverse complement strand
TAGGAGCTGCAATTTTAGCGGCATCTGGTGCCGGGCTATTTCCGGATATTGCAAAAGCAGCCGAAAAACTTTGTAAAGTCGATAAAAAATGGATTCCTAATGAAGAAAATCATAAAATATATGATAAAATATATAAATTTTCATATGATCTTTACAATTTACTAAAAGAAAAAGATCTCTACGATAAATTTGAGAGAATAATAAAACCAAATCAATAAACAATTTTATATATCTTTCAAGTTATAAATTGATTAAAAATTAAACTAAAAAATTTGAAGATAATTATGGAATCAAAACCACCAGAAAAATCAAATCCAGAGGAACAAAAACCCCGTTTGCCTAAATTAGAGATAAAAATTCCTTCCGCTGAGGAACACGATCCTAACATAGAAAAAAATAAGAAAAAATCTTCAAAAGCAGCAGAAAAATTAAATTATAGCCGAAGTCAGAGAACCGTTGCAACATTTTTTTATATTGCCATCGTAATTGCATTTATGATAACTATCGGTGGTGCTGTTTATACTATTGCGGATTTTATAATGGCAACCGGAAAAATGGAACTTTTTTTAAGTCTTAATTTAGGATATCAAATAGCTATTGTAGGAGGCTTACTTTTTGGACTTTTCCTATTGATAATATTATTTTACGGTTTATCTAAAAAGGGGATCTCGAATATAGAGCGAATTTTATTTACAAAACGTAAGATAGACGTTAAATATGTCAATAAGTTCGGAGTCAAAATAATTACATCATTATTATTACTTAGCTTGTTTGCTATTATTATTGGTGTTGTCTTTGCAATCTTTCAGGAACTTCTTTTAGGTTCTTCAGGCTCTTCTTTATCATTAGCAATATTAACAAAAAACTATACTCAAGGACAATTAGTCTTATTTACGGGTATTTTATTGTTTATTATCGTTGGGTTAGCTTTTGCATTAAATTATTTATGGCATCACGGGTATTATTTAATTTTAAAATTATTGACAGACCTTGAAGATTAAAAATCAAAAAAGTAATACTCTATATTTATTTTTATAAATACTTCTTTTTTCATTATTTAAGTTTAAAACAACTCAGAAATTTTAAGATGAAAATAGGTACCGTTTTCAATTATTTAAATTTACCTGATGTCTCTAAATATCCTTTTGTAATTAAAAAAAGATCTGAGGCAATTGTCAGAAAGGGACAATTTGTTTATACTAAATCTTTAGAGGGGTTTTTAATAGGGGTTGTAGAAAAAATTATATTAGCGAATGAATATTTCTCGGATGCTTTAACGATAAAATCATATAATACAAATAATAATCCAAATATCTTAAAGGGGTTATTTCCAAGCGAAGATTTTGAATTTGCAATCGCTATTGTAAATTGTTTGGGAATTATAAAATTTCGTAAAAATAACACGGAAAAGATTAAAAAAATTGTAAGAATGACATATCCCGCCAGACCAGGTGAAGATGTTTTTTTGGTTGATAAAGATCTTTTGAATGAGATTTTAGGCTTTAATCCTGAAAGGGGTTTATATTTAGGAAAAGTTAAGGTGTCTAAAGTTCCTGCTAAAATAGATATGAATCGCTTGTTAAATAAACATTTTTCAATTTTAGCAATTTCGGGTGCGGGAAAAAGTTATTTAACTTCTATTATAATTGAAGAATTGTTAACCCGCCCAGAAGATTATGGCACACCTGCAATAATACTAATTGATGTTCATGGAGAATATACTTATCTTGATAATATTGATGAATTAAAGTCAAAAATTAATGTTCAAAATATTAATTATTTTCAAATCTCCGTTCCGAATTTAAAACCCATACAATATAGAAAATATCAAACTAATATGTCAGGAGTTCAAATAAGAGAATTATCAAAATATATTAAAGAATTAAAAAAAAATCCGGATAAAAAGAATAAATTTACAATAAAAGATATAATTGAATTAATAGAACTTGATGATAAAGCGAGTAAAGCCACTAAGCAAGCTCTTATCGGTTGGCTATCCGAACTTAATGATCTTATGCTTTTCGGTGCTCAAGAAAATCCCTATCTTCCCAATTTAATTAAACCGCAAAAATTGATAATATTTGATTTATCTAATGAGATAAGTATCAGGAAAAAACAAATTATTGTGGATTATTTATGTTATAGATTATTTAATCTAAGAAGGGCCGAAAAAATACCTCCATTTTTACTCATAATTGAAGAAGCTCATCAATTTTGTCCCGAAGCATCTCAATCCAATGCGATATCAAAAGCAATAATCGAGACAATATCAAGAGAAGGGCGAAAATTTATGGCATGTTTATGTCTAATTAGTCAACGACCTAAAAAATTAAGTACAACGGCATTGTCACAATTAAATACTAAAATGATTTTAAATATCAAAAATCCTTACGACTTAAAGCATCTAATGGATAGTTCCGAAGCAATTACTAAAAATTACGCAGAGATGATTTCAAGTTTGGGTATCGGCGAAATGTTATTAATAGGAAATGCTGTAAATTATCCCGTTTTCATAGATATTAGACGTAGAAGATATTACTCTAGAAAGGAAAATATTTCACTTTCTAATTATTGCCTTGATTGGCAAAAAAGATTTGAGGAATTATTATAATTCGCTCATGACTTCTTCCGAAATTGATTGATTATTTTTATTTAATACAATCATCTTTTTTGTTTTTGAAACACGAAATACACTTATTACATTCTGACATTCAAGTTTCATAAAAATTTCTTCTAAGATAACGCTATTTATATACGGAAATTCCTTTTTTAATAATTCTTCAAGTCTCTTATCTAAAATCTCTCCTTTATTTTTGATAAGAATATCTAATAATGCATTTACAATTGGTTGTTGGTTCCATCTATATGATTCTATAATAAATCACCTTTTTATTTTAATAATAAATTAATTTTAAAAATTCAAGAATTAGGAAATATTTTTTACTACTTCTCTATATTTATATTATTTATTTTTAAATAATTTTTTGAAATCTATACAAATAATCCTTGCTCTTTTGTTTGCTCTATTCTTCTGCTTTTAAGTTTCTCCTCGAATTGTTCATACCATTTCATAACTTCAGGAGTTACACTTGGATTTACGGATTTTCTCGCTTCTTTAAAATGTTCTAATGTAACTTTTCTTGCTCTTATGTTTTCTCTTAATGCAGTCATAGCTGCTTCTCGACATAATGTCTCAATGTCGGCACCCGAAAAGCCTTTCACTAATTCTGCTAAATCTTCGACTTTTAAATTATTTGCAAGAGGCATTCTGCTTGTATAAATTTTTAAAATTTCCATTCTTCCTTCATCATCGGGAGGCGGAACTAAAAGTATACGATCAATCCTTCCTGGTCTTAATAATGCGGGATCAATAATATCCGGACGATTAGTAGCTGCAATAACAACTATATCTTTCATGACTTCTAAGCCGTCTAATTCTGTTAGGAATTGAGATAATACTTTTTCTGAGACTCCCGAATCTGTAGTATGCCTTCCACGACTTGGAGCAATAGAATCAAATTCATCAAAAAATATTATACACGGGGCAGCCATTTTGGCTTTTCTAAAAACCTCTCTTATAGCTTTTTCGCTTTCTCCAACCCATTTTGATAATAATTCTGGTCCTTTTATCGAGATAAAATTAGCTTTACTTTCAGTTGCTACTGCTCTGGCAAGAAGTGTCTTTCCGCAACCAGGTGGGCCATATAGCAAAATACCTTTAGGGGGTAATATTCCCATACGTTTAAATACTTTTGGATGAGTGAGCGGCCACTCAACTGCTTCAATTAACTTTTGCTTTGTATCATTTAATCCTCCTACCTGATCCCATGTAACATTTGGAACCTCTACAAATACCTCTCTTATCCCGGATGGCAAAACTTCTTTTAAAGCTTGGTCGAAATCTTCTTTAGTTACCTTTATTTCTTCTAACAATTCGGGATCTAAAATATCGGAATCCAAATCAATTTTAGGTAAATATCTTCTTAATGCGGACATCGCAGCTTCTCTACAAACTGCAGAAATATCTGCACCAACAAATCCATGTGTAATTTTCGCATAATCTTTAAGAGAGACTTTTTTATCTAAAGGCATGTTTCTTGTATGAATTTGGAATATCTCTAATCGTCCTTTTTCGTTCGGTACTTTAATTTCTATTTCTCTATCAAATCTTCCTGGTCGCCTTAAAGCAGAGTCTAAACTATTTGGTCTATTTGTTGCACCTATTACTATAACCCGTCCTCTTCCATGAAGCCCATCCATTAATGCTAGTAATTGAGCAACGACCCTTCTCTCAACTTCCCCCGTAACATTTTCTCTTTTAGGAGCAATTGCATCAATTTCATCAATAAATATTATTGAAGGACTTTTTTCTTCAGCTTCAATGAATATTTTTCTTAATTTTTTCTCCGATTCACCGTAAAATTTACTCATAATTTCTGGACCATTTATTGATATAAAATGGGCTTCACTCTCATTTGCGACTGCTTTGGCTAAGAGTGTTTTACCGCATCCTGGTGGTCCTCTTAAGAGAACTCCTTTAGGAGGATCAATACCTAATCGTTTAAAAAGGGAGGGATGTTTTAAAGGTAATTCTACCATTTCTCTTATTTTTTGAATTTCACGGTCCAATCCACCGACATCTTCATAGGTAATATAATTAGAACCAATTTTATCATCTTCACTTATTTGATCACTAATATGAATTACCGTCTCAGGTTTTATAATGCACACTCCTTTAGGTCTTAGACTTAGGACTTTAAAAGTAACTTCTCTACTTATTCCAATTGAGATGTTGATGTAATCTTCTTCTGTTACAGGATAATTTAATAATTTTCTTTTTACAAATGATTCAAATCTTTGATTAGTTCTGACTCTAATCGTTGTAGGGGCAATAACTATATTTTGAGCAACTTTTACTTCTGCTTTCCAAATTTCTACAGTATCGTCTATACTAACACCTGCATTTTGTCTTAATCTTGAATCAATTCGAACTATCCCTAATCCATTATCTTGTGGATAACTCGGCCAAGCGATTCCGGCACTCTCCTTTTTTCCTTTTAAGGCAATAACATCGCCCGTTTGAATATTTAATTTTTCCATAATCTGGGGATCAATCCGTACAATGTTGCGGTTTATATCTCTTTTTTTTGCCTTCTGGACTCGTAGGATAATACTTTGTCTATGTTTGCCGTTTTTATTGTTTCCATTCTTTTCTTGCAATCAAAATCACATAAAAAAAAGTTTTAATTTCTATTTATTTTAAGTTAAGAATTTTGTAAAAATTTTTCCCTTTTTTCTAAAAATTTATTATTTAAAAAAACTTATCCAAAGAAGTTTGAATAGATGCATTATCTAACTTTCTAAGACGCTCCAATGCTTTTTTCACTCGGTCTTCAGAGAAATTATGCTTCTCAACGAGTAACTCTTCTACTTTTTCAAATTGTATTTTTTTCCATTTTAATTTTGGATAATCCCTTTTTACATCAGGATTCAGAAAAATTTCCCTTATTTGATTAACTAAGTTTAAATCCAAATCAATTTCTTTCTTACCTAATTTTACTTTTGCATCTATGATTCCTTCTATATTTCCGTATTTTTTAATTAATTCTAATGCTTTATGTTGACCAATCCCCTTAATTCCTTCAAAAAAATCTGTTCCTATTAAAATCCCCATGTCTACGAGCTGTTCATGAGTAATATCAAGATATTTAAGGAGCTTTGAGAGAGAAATATATTCTATATCCAATGTTACAAATGTATCCTTTACTTTTTTAGTACGACCAACGGCGAAATTTCGAATTAATCTTTCTCCTCCAAATAATAGGGTATCATAATCTTGTGAAGCGCAACCCCAAGCATCTCCTTTTTTGATTAAATAAGCGGATTGAGCTTCTCCCTCAGAACTGGCTTCAATTACAGGAACTCCTAAATATCTTAATAAGTTTTTACTCTCTTCAATCATTTCAGCTGTAAGTTTAGAGGTCATTTGGGCGTATTTTTTGGCTTCTCTAAAATCTTCCGCTTCTTGGGCTTCAATCATTTTTATTTTTGCTTCTTCTTTGATTTTTTGACGTTGTTTTATCGTTTCAAGCTTTAAAGTTGATGGTTTTCCATCAAATACGTAGATAGGTTTAATGTTATGTTCAAGAAAATTTATAGTACGATAAAAAAGTCCTGATAAGTGGGAAGTTACATTACCTTCATAATCTTTTAATGGTGTTCCATCTTTTTGCCGAATTATAGCTAAAAATTGATAAATAGTATTAAATGCATCAATTGCAATTCTCTTATCGAATAAATTCTCAAAGGTAATTGTTCTTTTTATTTCTTTCACTAATTCATTAATTTTTACGCCCAAAAATCAGCACCACTTTGAAAAATATTATTGTTTAATCATGATTTGTTTTTTTCAAATAAATTTTCAACGAATTATTTTTCTTTTTTTGGTCTTCTTTTTAATTTTATATCGCAATTATCGCACATCTCATTTAAATACGTCGGCTCAAAAATTTTCTTGCATATAGGACAATATATCTCCCAGGAAATTTTTTTTTTAATACCTTTTTGTAAATAATTTTTATAATTTAAGTTTAAAGCTTTACAAATATTCTGCATTGAATAATCATCGGTTATTATCAATATATTTTCATTTTGGGATTCTTTTACCTCCAAAGATAATGCAAGTAATTCTATATCTGCTTCTGAAAGTGCTTTATAATCACCGGTTTTTTTAGATTCATCAATTATCTTTCTGATATACTTTTCTTCGGGTTTTTGAACTGTTAAATTACCCCCACTAATTGCGGCTTCTAATTGATTTAAAACATTAATATTTCTATTATTCTGTTTTATTTCCTTTATGATTTTAGGAGTAATAAAAATCTTTTTGGATTTTAATACTAAAATATTAAATCCCCTTAATAAAATATTGGTATCTATAAATAATATTGCATCTTCTTTATTAATCATTTTATTCCTCTGGAGAATCATCAATTGGAGTCCTAATCGTTCCTAAAATTTTATTTCTTAAACGACGATAATAACTCTCGTTTATATTTTCTGACAATCTAATTAATTTCGCTTTAGCTTTAGAACCTCTAATTTTAATTATTGTATTAGGCTGTATATGCTTAATCGTTTTTTGACCATCTATTATAATTTTGGCATTCAATCTCGGTCTTAACAATTTTATCCCGATTTCCGAATTAAGATCTACTATTATTGGTTTTAAACCTGCCCTTGCAAAGGGATTTAAAGGTGTTAATTGCATAACATTTAATTTTGGATTAACAATCGCGCCTCCAGCACTTAGATTATAAGCTGTAGATCCAATAGCGGTAGAAATTATAACTCCATCTAAATAACTGCGATTTACAAATTCTCCATCTATCATAACGGAGATTTGTAGCACTTTTGAATTTTTCGATGATACGATAACAACATCATTTAAAGCATTATCTAAACGTAATTCATCTCCATTTTTTTTTACCAAATATGGTGTAATTTTTGAACACTCTTCAACGATATAATTCCCATCAAGAACTTTATTTAAATCCCTAAAAACGGAGCGCTCATTTGAATCATCTAAAAAACCGATAGATCCGACATTTACCCCTAATATTGGAGGCGGATTATCTTGGGGAAGATTTTGAGAGATCCTAAGTATTGAACCATCTCCCCCTAAACTTATTATAAATTTAAAGTCATTTCCGTTTATATCACCTAAATCAATACCATTATGAGGAAATATTCTCGGTGCTATCCTTGTTTCTAAATAAACAACCTCTCCACGTTTAACCAAAAACTCAAAAATTCGCTTAACAAGCTTTACCGCCTTTTCGGAATCTAACCGACATGCCAGAGCGATTGCTTTTTTCTCCATATAGATCAGATCATATTATAAAATAGCCTAAGATCTAAAATCTTCTTTAAAAAAATAAATTAATGAAATTATTTTTAAAATTGAGTTATAAATTTTAATTCTGAAAAATCCTATTAATTAATGTCTTTCCCGCAATTTGCCAAAATTCTACTTGAGCGCTTGCCATTTTTTCAGGATTAGCTTGAAGTTCCTTTAATTTTGCCACTAAATCTTCATCCGTAGGCCATGGGATATCCATAGATTCATAAGTCTCTAAATTCATTACATTTATTGAATTATCATCTATATAATTTATTTGAGCGTTTCCCTTAATTATTTCCGGTACTTCGACCATATGCCCCGAAGGAATGGTAAGCGAACGTTTATTATTATCAAACATTCCTACGCAAACTATACGCACCTTAGCATGACCATGCTTTCCGCTTTTGGATCGCTCGGTGCTTTTAATAATACATGGTTCTCCCTCAACCATAATATAATTTCCGGTTTTCAACTTTTGAATTTCAGTTCTTCTAATAGACAACCTAATAACACCTAAACTAATGTTTAAAAATCTTTTTTTTGTTGAAAATTCTTTTATTATTAAAGAAGTATTATATATTAAAAAAGATTTTAGTTTTTGAAATGGTTTTACAACAACTTGGAAGATCCTTAGATAACGCAATACGTAAAATAAGGAGATTACCTAAAGTCGATAAGGATGCTATTAATGCTTTAATTCAAGATCTACAAAGAGCTTTATTGACTGCTGATGTTAAAGTTGAGCTCGTTTTTGAAATGACCGAGAGTATTAAAAAAGAAGCAATGAATACTAAATTACAGAGAGCAAAAAGAAAGGATTTTGTAATAAAATTAGTCCATGATCAATTAATAAAAACTTTAGGTGGTAAAAAAGCTCCTTTAAGGATAAAGCCCGGTAAAAAAAATGTAATTCTTCTGGTAGGAATTCAGGGCTCGGGTAAAACTACAACTGCGGGAAAATTATGTTATTATTATAAGAGTAAGGGATATAAAGTTGCTGCAATAACCACCGATACTTATCGTCCGGGAGCATATGAACAATTAAAACAATTAACCGATCAAATAGGTGTAAAATGCTACGGCAATCCGAAAGAAAAGAATGCAATTAAAATTGCAGTTCAAGAAACTAAAAAGGCAATTAATGACGGGAATGATTTAATTATTGTTGATACAGCTGGAAGACATAAGGAAGAAAAAGAATTGATGAAAGAAATGTCTATTATTGAGAAAAAGCTAAAGCCAAATGAGGTTATTCTCGTAATAGATGGGACGCTGGGACAACAAGCTTATTCCCAAGCAGAAGAATTTGCCAAAGCAACATCATTAGGTTCTATTATTGTAACAAAATTAGATGGAACTGCGAAAGGTGGAGGCGCATTATCCGCATGTGCAGCTACTAATGTTCCGATAAGATTCATTGGTGTTGGCGAGAAAATCGATGCACTCGAAGAATTTGATCCTACTTCTTTTGTTGGCTCATTATTAGGAATCCCTAATCTAGAGGCATTAATACAGAGGGTTCAAGAGGCAGAAATTACTCCTGATCAAGAAACTGTTAGAAGAATGATGCACGGAAAATTTACATTAGAAGATTTATATCAACAAATTAAAAATTTCAAAAAAATCGGGAAATTCAAGCAGATTATAAGTATGCTGGGAGGTGGAAATATACCTGAAGCCTTACAAGAGGAAGCAGAGAAAAATATTGAGAAATGGAGGGTTGTCCTTGATTCCATGACTCAAGAAGAGAAAGAAAATCCTAAAATCATCAAAAAGTCCAGAAAAAGAAGAATTGCTATTGGTTCGGGAACTGATTATTCGGTAATTAATAAAATGTTAGATCAATATAATCAAATGAGAAAAGTAATGAAAAGAGCGATGCAATTAGGTAAAAAAGGTGCTAAAGGGGGTGCAGGGCTACCCCCAGGGTTCGAGAAATTTATGAAAAAATTCGGAGGGGGCTTAAATTTCTAATTATAAGATCTCGGATTGATAAAATTGGTCGATTTTTTAATTATCCTTGATAATATTTCTGAATATTCTAAAAAAGATATAGATCTTGGAAATACCCCTCCAGATGTCTATAAATTATGTTCAATTATAAGAGAAACATTCTGCCTTTCTTATGCAATTCGAAAGCAAAACAATTTGTATATTTTTAATTTAAATCAATATTATTTAATTAAATTTGAAGGAAAATCTTTAAGATTTTTAGGAAGTGATGAAAGATCTCAAGCTATTCTCTTAAGAAAAGCTTTGGATAAATTAAAAACTATTGAATCCAAAAATTATGAAAAATGGCTAAGATCTACACCGGGAATTTTCGTTAATAAACTATATAGGTTTAACTCATTTATTTATTGGTTACAAAATTTAAATAATAATAATTTCGCTTTTATCTTTGAGAAAATTAATCCATTTGATATTGTATTTTTAGCCCATATGTTCGATTATCCTAAAATAATAAATTTTTCTAAATTAAATTCATATATAAATAATTTGAATCAATTATTATTTGTAATCTCAAATAAAAAGGACCTGCTAATTCGATTATTACGTAAAATAGCGGAAAATTTTCCTACAATTTTAGAGAGAATATATTTGGTGAAATTGAGACGTGTAATATCTCCGGAAGATATTATTTTATTCATAAATTTCTCTATAGATAAACAATATCCTGATAAAATAAAGGTGTAAAAAACTGATTTTAAAGAACGGAAAAATATATCATAACGGGTTATTAAAAAAGGGCTTAATTTTAATTCTAAATGGAAAAATAAAAGAAATCCATTTCAAAAAGAATCAAAATATTTTTTCGGAGCTTAAAAATAAAAATGAAGATAATGAGATAATTGACTGTAAAAATAAAATAATTTTACCGGGAATAATAGATATTCATGCTCATTTAAGAGATATGGACCAAAGTGAAAAAGAAACATTCCATACGGGAACAAAAGCGGCAGCAATGTCTGGTATAACCACGGTTTTTAATATGCCAAATACAAAACCCCCCGCTATTACAGCAGAAATCATCCAAAAATGGATGAAAAAAGCGGAAAATAACATTTATACGGATGTTGCATTTATAGCAGGAGTTCCTGAAAATTTTAATGAGGAAGAGGTTAAAAAAATTATTAAATTAGGTGTTTTTGGATTCAAAATTTACCCATTAAAACCAATAACTACAATTGATTGGCTAAAGATATCAAATATCCAAAAATTGCTTAAAATTTCTTCAGAGTATCGAATTACCATTTTTATTCATCCTGATTGGCCATTAATATTTGAGCGCAAAGAAGAAATACTGGAACAAAATGTTTTAAAACTCCATAACCATCTATATCCGTGTGATATGGAAGCTAAATATGTTAATTTTATTATTGAAAATTATTATAAATTTATTTCCGATAATAATATTGATCAAAAAAAATATCCGATTGTCCATTTTTGCCATATTAGCTGCATTGAAAGCTATAATTTGATTAAAAATGCACTACAAAAATACCCTCAACTTAAAATAACATTTGAAGTAACTCCGCACCATCTATTATTATCAAATGATATCATCGTTGATAACCCCAATTTTGCGAAAGTGTTACCTCCTCTTAGAAATAAAAAGCATTCAGAATATTTAATGAATGAACTTAAAGCAGGAAATATCCCTTTTATCGGAACAGATCACGCCCCACATACACTTGCTGAAAAAGCGAGGGACTATTTCGAAGCACCTTCTGGATTTCCGGGTTTTGAAACCTATACACGATTATTATTAAGTGAAGTAAGCAATTACCGCTTATCTCTCGAAAAATTTATGAAAGTAGCTGCAGAAAATGCTGCAATCAAATTTAAATTTTCTAACAAGGGATTCATAAGAAAAAATTACGATGCCGACTTAATTATTGTTGATAAAGTCCCTGAATTTAAGATATCAGCTAAAAATTTTTATACAAAAGCAAAATTCTCTCCTTTTGAAGGCTTTAAATCGAATATTAAAATTGATAAAGTGTTCTTACGAGGAATTGAAATAAATTCCGAAAATGCAAAGCCGACTGGAAAAATTTTGAAAAGAAAATACTAAATATCTTTAAAAAATAAATTTTAATAAGAATAAGTAAAATTTTATGATAAAAATGTCTGAAGAAGAAATATTTACGGAGGAAGATGGCAAGCTTATTGTTAGATTTGCAAGGAAAAACATCGAATATTTCCTTAAAACAAATAGAAGAATGATTGTCCCGGATGAAATTAAAGAAAAATTTAAGGATAAATATGGAGCTTTTGTAACCTTAAATAAATATAATGTATCCGGAAATCCGCTTCGAGGCTGCATAGGATATATAGAACCCATTTATCCGTTATATGATGTAATCCATAGAGTATCAATTAGTTCTGCTACTGAAGATCCTCGATTTCCATCAGTCACATTAGAAGAAATGGACAACATAGTTATTGAAGTATCGATATTAACGCCGCCAAAACTACTAAAAGTTAACGATCCAAAAGAATATTTAGATAAGATAGTAATAGGAAGAGATGGCCTTATAGCCGAGAAGGGTTTAAGACGTGGATTATTATTACCTCAAGTGCCCATAGAACATGGAAGAAATTGGTCTGTCGAAGAATTTCTAAATAATACATGCCTTAAAGCGTGGCTACCCCAAGATGCATGGAAAGACGTGAAAAATACTAAAATTTATTCATTTCAAGCAATAATTTTCGAAGAAAAGGAACCCCGCGGAGAAGTCGTTAGGAAATATCTAAAATAGTTTTTATTACTTATTTCTTTTTTATTAAAGCATTTAACGCAATTTTCGTTGAAATTTTTGCCTCTGCTTCATCTACTTCTCCTATTGTTACTGCTGAAATATTATGCTTGGAAATATATTCAAAAGCCAATTCAGGATCGAGTTGTCCTGCCGCAAGAGTCTTCATACCGATAAAATAATATTCAGAAATATTATTAACTAATCGTTCTAATTCCAATTTATTTCCCATAAATGTGCCATTTGCATTAAATGGTATTAAAAACGCTTTAACATTCAATTTATTCTCAATCGCAAATGTTATAGTAGAAATGGGATCGTGTGATGCAATACCTGGAATAACTCCATAAGATTTAATCTTGTCAAGTAATTTGAAAAGTTTAGTGCCTTTATTATCGCTAATCATCCCGTGAACAAAAATTAAATCAGCACCGATATTAACCAGTGCCTCAATTCCGGAATTACGACCTGGATAAGTAGATCCCGTTATTATATAATCTGAATGTGTTTCTTTCATAATTTTTGCCGCTTCTAAAATTTTTCCTATTGGTATTGCTTCGATACCACGAGCTCCCGCTTCATAAGCGGCTTCAAGTATTTTTATCATTTCTGATTCATTATTAAGAAAACGCTCCCTCCATTCATAACTCTTAAAACTAAATTGCCCTGCTCCTATAAAAGGACTAGTCCCTGTTGAGACTAAAGGAATATTCTTATTTTCAATTTTGACGAAAATATATAATCACTTTCAAGTATATTTTTAATTATTCAAAAATCCAAATTCTTAGAAAATTTTTATTAATTGCCATTTTAAAATATTTGTTCAATTATTTTTATATGATAAAAAAAATGAAGCTTTCTGAGAATAAATTCTTATTTTTAAATCTAAAAAAGACTAAGGAAGAATTAATTTACGAATTAATTTTACCTATTATATAAGTATGATATTTATTTTCAAGTAAAAATTATAAATGAACAACTCTCAGAAGTAATTTTATAAAATATAAAGGTTAAAATCATTAAATATTTATTGACAATTTAAAAATAAAAAATAAAATAATGTAAAAACAAAGGGGATATAAATGTCTAATATATCTATGCGAAAACTACAACGAAAAGATTTGTTAGACATTGCTTCTTTA
>CAZVTX010000063.1:0-14036 GCA_964629395.1 uncultured archaeon | reverse complement strand
GAAATATTCTATGGAATTTTTATTTACGATGAAAACTATGCTGAATACCATGCATAAACATTTTCTTAAATCGTGTCTTGATATGGAAGATAAATGTGGAGCTTATGCTTATGGTCCTAAACAATCTATGAAGGAAATACATAAATTTCTTGAAGAATTACGTAAGGAATTTCCTTAATTTTAAAATCCTTTTTTTTCAAAAAATATCTTATTTAAAATTCTTGTATTATAATTATTATATATGAGCAACAACAATAATGATATTTTATTTTACGAGATTAGAAATAAAGTAGCATATATTACCTTAAATCGTCCCGATATGGCTCATGCTTTTAATTGGGAATTAATGAATGCTTTTTATGATGCATTAAAGAAAGCTGATGCCGATAATAAAGTAAAATGCGTTTTAATTCAAAGTACAGGGGATCGAGCCTTCAGTTCTGGGATAGATATTAAAGCCACTACACCCGATGACCAAGAATATATTGCAAAGATGAGAAGAATCGGACGTGAAATTAATCAATATATTCTTTTAATGAAAAAGCCCACTATATGCAAGGTACAAGGTTCTGCTATTGGATTCGGATTTGAAGTTGTTATGGCATGTGATTTGAAAATATTTGCCGATAAACCATTTGAGGAAATGAAATTCAGGATGCCGGAAATTGCGATTTCTATTTATCCACAAACGGGCGCAACGATTCTACCATTATTAACTTTTGGTTTAACTTATGCTAAAAATATTTTATTGACAGCGGACTATTTTGGTTTAGAAGATTTAAAAAAATTTAACATTCCGACGAGAATCTTCCCTCCCGATAAATTGGATGTTGAGACAAGGAAATTTTTACGCACTTTCTCGAAGCGAGATTATTCATTTTCCTTTTTAATAAAAGCCAGCTTGAACATAATGCACAATAAATGGATAAAACGATGGTTTGATTTAGAAGATGAGTGCGGAAAGCTTGCTTATTCAAAAAAATCTATGGGCGAATTAGATGAGATAATAAAGGAATTATATAAAAAATATCCCTAAGCAAAATTTTTATTTTTTTAAATGTTTCTCAAGCCACAGAAATATATCCTGAAAAACTTGAGTTTTAGTTTTTTCTGAAATAATTTCATGGAGTAAGAGGGGATATTCCTTATAATTTTTATTTTCTGTTTTAATCCTTTCAAAAAATTGTTTAACTACTTTTTTATCCGATAACTTCTCATTGCCGGCTTGTAAAATTAATACGGGACAATAAAGATTCTCAGCATTACTGAGGGCCCATTTCATTGCTTTGTCTATTTCAGAATAAGTTTTAATTGAAATTTCTTTTAATCTATTCTTATCCGAAAGATATTTTTTTAGAATTTTTAAATCACTTGTTAATAATTTTTGGTCGATTTCAAAAGGAATCTTTTTTTCCGGATCTTTAGAAAGTTTTTTTAAAAGTTTTTTAATTCCTGGAATCTTTATTTGAAGTGCTAAGAGTGGCGATGTGGCAATAATACCATCCAATTGCGGATGATGAATTGCATAAATGAGGCATACAAGTCCACCTAAACAATGTCCTAATAAGAAAACTTTTTTTTCCGGAACTTCTTTCTTAATTAAATCGATAAAAAATAACAAATCTTTTTCTAAATGATCCATGCTCTCAATATGTCCTGGATATTCACCTCTATTTAATCCATGTCCTCTTAAATCAAAAGCATAAATTACATAATTATGAGAAGTTAAATATTCTGCAAGACTTTTGAAAACACTTGTATCTCCTCCTAACCCATGTATAGCAACGATGCATGCTTTAATCTCCTCCGATTCAGGGCACCACGATTTATAAGTAAGAACTTTTTGTTCTCTACCTGTAAATTCTCCTATTTTTTCAATCATCTTAATTTTATTAAATTCTAAAATTGATCATAAAAATTAATTGATCTATAATATCAATATTTACTTTTTATCATTTGCTTTTTCGCATTTGAACATAAAATTATTTATTTTAAAATATTTGCTCGGAAACTACTAAAATAAGGAAAAATTTTTAATTTTTTAATGTTTTTGATACTAAAAGTTTACAATTATTTTTAAAAGAGCTGACAATAGTATGAAAAACAACGAAAATGAGATTATTCGGATTGTGATTCATGGAAGAGGCGGTCAAGGTGCGGTCACCGCATCAGAAATAATTGCAGAAGCCGCTTTTATGAGCAATAATTATAAAGATGTTGTTGCCTTCCCCTCTTTTGGTGCTGAGCGTAGGGGAGCTCCCATTCAAGCTTATGCTAAGCTTTCCCGAAAAGGAAAAATTTGGGACCGTTCTCAAATAGCGCATCCCGATATTTTAATAGTTTTCGATGATTCCGTTTTAAGCCAGACTATTGCAGATTCTGTTGTAAAAAATGGTGTCGTTATTATAAACTCAGATAAATCTCCCGAATATTTTGCAAAAAAATATAATTTTAACGATGTTAAACTTATAGTAGCAGATATTAGCAAATTTTCATTGGAAAAAGGATTAACAATTGAAGGAATCCCCGTTATTAACACTCCAATCTTAGGGCTCCTTGCAAAAGCTCTTCCTGATCTAAGTTTGGAAAATTTAAAAAAAATCGTCATGAAACGATTAGGTGAAAAACTTGGAAAAATAAATATTGAATTAATGGAACAAGGATATAATCTCGCACAAATTTTATGAATTAGTATCTAAAGGTAACGAAAAATAAAATTTCGCTCCTTTATAACGTCCTTTGGATTCTGCCCAAATTTTTCCACCATGCATTTCAATAATTTGTTTAGAGATATATAAACCTAGACCGCTTCCTTGTATATCAATAAATTCAAGTCCAGGCTCATTTCTCTCAATTTTTCCGAACCTACTGAAAATAAGTTGTTGTTCTTCTTCTGTAAGTCCTATTCCTGTATCTTTTATCGAAAATATCACTTGATTATCTTTATTTTCCAAATTTATAATGATTTTGCCATTAGGAGGCGTATTTTTTATGGCATTTGATATAAGATTATTAATAACCTGAATAATTCGATTCTTATCAACGTGTATAATCAATTTATCAGGTAAATTATCTTCTAAAATTAATTTCCGTTCTTTTATCATCGGAGCTAATTCATTAGAACATTCTCTAATAACCTTACTTAAATTTATCTTTTCTTTTTTTAGAGATAATTTATTAAAGTCAATCCGGGATACATCAATTAAATTATTAACAAGCTCTACTAAACGATCTTTACCTCTTTCTATAATTTTAATAAAATTAATAGCTTCTTCATCCAATTTATCTTTATACAACTCATTTAGCAATTCTGAGGCTCCACCAATAGACATTAAGGGTGTTTTAAGTTCATGTGATATTCTACTTATTAAATCTTTTCTTAATTGATCCAATCTTCTTAATTTTTCTAATTCTTCTTTTTTCAAACCATCTACCAATTTTTGCTGTGTAATATCATGTCCGATTATTAAAATGTAATTATTATTTCCCATTCTTAAAGTTGAAGCTTGGAGCCAGATCCAGATTAAAGTTCCATCTTTTCGATACACTCTAATCTCAATCGGGACAAAAATTCCCTTCATCCAATATTCATGATAACAATTAAACATTTTTTCAAAATCTTTTTCGTATACTTTAATATTGTTTAAGTATTTTGTTCCCAATAATTCATCTTTTTTTAATCCCAAAGCACTTTCAGTTGCAGGATTCGCTTCTAATATTTCACCTTTTGAATTTAATAACACAATACAAACAATTGTTTTTTCAAATAATTGCCTGTATTTTTCTTCCGAAATTTTTAATTGTTCTTGACTTCTTCTTAAATCCTCTGCTAAATTTTTATGTTTAATAACAATGAATTGATTTAGTGATAAAATTATAGAAAGTATTCCTATATTAAATAGAAAATACATATTATAAAACGGATTCCAAAGAACCATGACATCACTAATAGATGTTATGAGAAAAATAATTGACCCTATTAAAAAAATTGTCCTTTCTCGGTCAAGCTGATAATTAGATGGATTTACCCAGATATAAATCCCTATTAAAAAAATAGAGACTAATATCCAGATAGGTTCTAGATAACCGAAAATTCCCGTTTTTTCATAGCCCCATTGTGCAATTTCAAAAATAGTGTTTTCATTAAATTTTTTTAAAATAAAATTTCCATAAATATTATAGAATTCTAACCAAAGGGTCGTAATTTGAATTATTGCTATTATTATAAAAATGACTAATAATATTCTAAGTTTATTATCCTTGAAAAAATCGAACCAAAAATAAATAAAAATAATGGGAAATATAGACATTGTGGTATGCTGTATTTTTGTAATAAGAATTCCTAATTCCGGATATGTTTTTTGAGAAATATAAATTTCACATAAACAGAAAATTATTGCAGAAATTCCAAATAAAAAGGAAAATAAATAACCTTTTTCATTTTTATCCTTTAAATATCTTAACATTTGAATAATAACAAATTCAAAAATAAAGCCTATTATGAATGCCAATAATAAGATGTATAGATCCATGTTTAAAATATTGCAAATTGTCTATAAAGATATAATAAAGATAAAAATATATTTTTTTTCACAAAAAAATCCATTTTATTTTAGAGGTAATCTAAATATAAAAGTAGAACCTTTATTTCTACCATCAGATTCCACCCAAATTTTACCTCCATGAAGTTCAATAATCTGTTTTGAAATATATAATCCTAAACCCGAACCTTTCAAATCAAGATATTCTAAACCCTCGCCATATCTCTCAATTTTACCAAACCTCGTAAATATCTTTTTGATTTCATCTTCTGTAAATCCCACTCCGGTATCGCTAACTGAAATTATTGCCCATTTATCAATCCTTTCGAGGGAGATTTCAATCTTACCCTTAGGGGGTGTATTTTTTGCAGCATTTGATAATAAATTATTTATAACTTGAATTATTCTAAACTTATCTACTTTTAAAATTAATTTTTTAGGGGTATTTAAAGTAATATTTAATTCTCTTTGTTTGATAAAAAAAGACATTTCTTCTACGCACTCTTTTATTATATCCGGAAAATTATATTCTTTTAAATCCAGCCTTAATCGCTTAAAATCTAATCTTGAGATATCTAAAAGATTTCCGACCAAACCCGTAAGCCTTTTGCTCCCTTTTTCTATAATCGTTAATAATTCACGTATTTCATCATTAAATTTTTCATTAAACATTAAATGTAATAATTCAGAGGCTCCAGAAATAGACATTAAAGGTGTTTTCAATTCATGAGACACTCGTGATATAAGATCTTTTCTTAATTGCTCCAATTCCTTTAATTTTTTAAGTTCTTCTTTAATTAAATTTTCTCCTTCTTTCCTTTTTGTAATATCTCTTATAAAGATTGCTATGCGTTCTGATTCAAATGGTAAAAATCTTGCTTCAAAAAATCTCTTCACATTTTTGATTGGTAATTGATATTCAATTACCCGCGGCTTTTTATTTTTAAGGACATTTTTTACTAATAATTCTACTTTTTTTGCTAAATTTTCAGGTAATAAATCTATTAAGCGATTACCCAAGATTTTACTATTTTCAACATATAGGTCTTCTTCCCTCCCTTTAAAATCTATAATTGTAGTATCCGCAGTAATTAAAAAGAAAAGATCGGGAATAGAATCAAATATTGCCCGAAATTTTCTTTCTGATTCCATTATTTCCAATTCTGCTTTAACTCTTTCAGAAACATCATGGATAATTATTTGAACAAACATTTCATTCTCAATACTAAAAAGAGCTGGTGCTAAATTTAACCAAATAATTTTTCCATCCTTTCTGTAAAACTTTAATTCAAAATTTTTTATTTCTTCATTTTGGGTAACTTTATCAAAATTTTCCAATAATTTTTTATGAGCAATATAATCAACTAATGGTAATTCTTCTAGTTTTTTTCCAACTAATTCTTCTTTATTATACCCTAATATTTCTTCAGTTGTGGGATTAACATCTATAATATTACGGTTTAGATCTAAAATTAGAATTGAAAATGGAGCCTCTTCAAAAAGTACGCGATATTTTTCTTCAGATTTTTGAAGTTCTTGTTCTGCTAATTTTCTGTCAGTTATATCTATTATTGTAATGAAATCAGCTGGCTTTTCATTATATATTATAGTCTTTGAATATAAATCAAACCATTTGGTTTCTCCGTCTTTTGTAATAGCTTTGTATTCATAATGATTTACAACATCGGGATCACCTTTCTGCTTTTTCCTTGCTTGTTCATAAACAAATCTAAGATCATCTGGGTGTACCGTTTTAATCCACTCCTTAATACCCCAAGATTTTATTTCTTCACGTGTATACCCCAGTAATTCCGCATATCTCTCATTTATGTATTTAACTATATCATCTTGTAAAATTGCAATACCTAATAATGATTGATCAGTTAAGATTCTGAATTTTTCCTCAGTCTCTTCTAATTTCTCTTCAGTTCTCATTCTTTCAGTAATGTCTTCAAAAGTACCCAAAATTCCTACTACATTTCCTTGATCATTAAAAAGCGGTAATTTGTTTTTATCAACCCAATGTTCTTTACCATCCGCTAAATGAATTGGTTCTATTAAACAATATTCGGCAATTCCCGTTTCCATTATTCTTTTGTCAACTTTTCGAAAATAATCCGCTTCTTCTTTTGTCCATGGTAAATCATAATCTGTTTTTCCAATAATATCTTCTACATTTTCTAATCCTGCGATTTGAGCAAAATTTTGATTACATCCCATATAAACGCAATCCCGATCTTTCCAAAATATATATTGGGGAATGTTATCCATAACCATTTGAAGCATTCTTTTTGCTTCGGATAATTCACGTTCAATTTTTTTTAATCTGGTAACATCAATGAAAACGCCTTCAACTTGATCTATATCTTTTAAATATTTTGCAGCAATACAAATAAATTTCACTACTCCCTTTTTATTAATAAATTCAACTTCATAATCCAGAACTTCCCCCTTTTTCTTGAGTATCCTATAAAAATCTTTTATGTGCTCTTTAGAAAAAAAATCGGCTACTTTATAATCATTCACAATGCTCTTTTTAAAATCAATGCCTATTAATTCCGCAGCAACATTATTCATTCTAATAAATTTACCCGTCTTAACATCCGAAGTCCATAGGCCTACTAATGCATTTTCATATAAATTTCGGTATTTATTTTCGCTTTTTTTTAATTCAGATTCAGCTTTTTTTTCTGAAGTTATATCAACGGTCGTAACTATAATAAAACTTGGTTTATCATTTTTGTCTTTAATAATTCCTGCACTAATTCGACCAAAATAGGGGGTACCATCAATTTTAAGTAATTTAAATTCAATATTTTTAATCGAATTAATTTCTCTTATTCTTTTTATTAATTTCTTAGCTTTATCTCTATAATTTGGTTCTATGAATTCTATAAAATTTCTTCCAATTAATTCATTAATAGATTTTGCGCCCGCTATTTTAATGGCACTTTCTGAAATATTTACAATGTTTCCATCTATATCTAAAATTGTTATGGCATCTGGTAAGATTTCCCAGAGTACTTTTAAAATCTCTTCTCTATTATTAAATGTCTCATAAATATAATCTTTTCTTTTATCTTTTTTTCTAAATTCCGGCATTTAAATTAACTAAAAAAATTGGATTTGAATAATTTATTTCAATAAGATTATATATACTTTATTTAAAATTTATTTCATTTATTTTTAAAAATCATAAGAATTTTATTTTTATTCCGATTTATTACAACAATTAAAAAAAGGGATTGCTAATGACAAACAGTAAAAAAAAAGATTACCAAAAGATTTTGGCCTCTGTTCAAAAACCTATAATAGGAGAAGCGGGAAAAACGGGCACATGGAGTAATTTAAAGCCCAAAATAGATCCTGAAAAATGTATTCCCGCTAAAACTGGAAAACCTTCTTGTTTTAATTGTTGGCTTTATTGCCCCGAAGCATGTATCGAAAGGACAATTCCTCCTAAAATAGATAATAATTATTGTAAAGGATGCGGAATATGTGAAGAAGAATGTCCTGTTGGGGCTATAAAAATGGTGGAGGTATCGAAGAATGACTCAAGTTAACTCTCAATCTATAAATAAAAATAAGGAAATCAAAATAATATCGGGTAATCATGCTGCTGCGTATGCATTTAGGCATGCTAGAGTTGAGGTTGTCTCAGCTTATCCAATTACTCCACAAAGTCCCGTAGTAGAGAAAATCTCTGAATTTATTGAGAATGGCGAAATGAATTGTAGATTCCTAATGGTTGAATCTGAGCATTCTGCTGCTGCGGCTTGTTGTGCGGCTTCTGCAACCGGTTCAAGAGTAGGTACAGCTACAGCATCACACGGTTTAATGCTAATGTATGAAATGTTACCATGGGCATCTGGCAATAGATTGCCAATAGTCATAAATCTTGCAACGAGAGCATTAGGAGGGCCTTGGAGCGTTTGGACAGATCATCAAGATTTTATAACGGTTAGAGATACGGGCTGGATTGAATTTTTTTGTGAGGATAATCAGGAAATATATGATACTAATATCCAAGCATTTAAAATTGCAGAAGATCCTAGGGTATATTTACCCGTTATTGTTGCTTATGATGGATATATTTTAAGTCATACAATAATGCCCGTTATTTTAGAAAATCAAGATGAAATTGATGAGTTTCTACCTCCGCTGAAACATCATATAAATTTATCTGATATATCAAATGTGAAGGGAATTGATCCGGTTACTACTCCTGATGTTATAAAAAGACCCGAAGGAACAGCACCTGGCTATTACGAATTTCGCTATTCAGTCCAGCGGGCTTTAGAGAACTCAATTGAAATAATTAAGGAAGTACATGATGATTTTGCCAAAAAATTTGGTAGATCTTATGGAAACGGTTTGTTTAAAACATTTGCTTTTGAAGATGCTGATACAATAATTTTTGCAATGGGTTCAGTCGCTTCACAAGCTCGAACAGCTATTGATATATTGAGAAAAACGGGAATTAAAGCCGGACTTGTAAGTTTAAAATTATTTAGACCGTTTCCTGCAAAAGAATTAAGAGAAATACTTAAAGATAAGGACCAGATAATTGTTTTTGATAGAGATATCGGATATGGTTATGAGGGTGTTCTTTCATATGAGTTAAAAGCAGCATTATATGGGTTAAAAAATGCCCCGTTTATAAAAGGTTTTATAGTTGGACTTGGAGGAAGAAATATATCTACGGAACAAATAATCGATGGTGTAAAGAAAGGGCTTGAGGCTGCAAAAAATAATGAATTCTCTAATAAATGTGATTTTCTTGGACTTAAATTAGAAGAATTAGATTTTTTGGAGGATGATGAATAAATGGTAAAAATTTTAGATTTACCGGAAGAGGAATTAATGTACCCGGGAACCCGGGCTTGCTCTGGATGTGCAATGTCTTTAATTATAAGGATAACATTAAAGGCACTCGGAAAAAATACAATTATAACAATACCCGCAAGTTGTTCTACGGTTCTTACAGGAATGCAGGGATTTTCAACGTTAAAAGTTTCAATTTTAAATACACCATTTGCGACTGCAGGTGCCTCGGCTTCCGGAATTGTTGCCTCTTTGGAATCAAAAAATTTAGACGATGATATTAATGTCCTTGCGTTTGCTGGAGATGGAGGGACTACGGATATTGGAATTCAAGCTTTAAGCGGAGCCGCTGAAAGAGGAACGAATTTTATTTATATGTGTTATGATAATGAGGCTTATATGAATACCGGCGTTCAAAGAAGCGGATCGACACCATATGGTGCTTTCACTACGACTACACCTTCGGGAAAAAAGAAACATAGAAAAGATATGGCTAAAATATTAGAAGCTCATAATATCCCCTTTGTTGCAACGGCAAGTGCAGGTTATCCTTTAGATCTTTATGAAAAAGTTCAAAAAGCAAAAAACATCAAAGGAACTAAATATATCCATGTTCATGCACCTTGTCCTCCTGGTTGGGGCTTCGACCCGAGATTCACCATAAAAATTGCAAAACTCGCAGTTGAGACCGGATTTTGGCCTTTATATGAGGTAATTGAGGGGAAATTTGAATTATCTATAAATAGTAAAAAATATCTAAATCCTGAAAAAAGAAAACCAATCGAAGAATATCTAAAAGCTCAAAAGAGATTTAAAAATATTTCCGAGGAAGAATTGGATATATACAGAAAATATATTGATTCTCTTTGGAAAAATATCGAAAAAAGATTGGAATAATTTAAACCTATTTTTATTTATATCTAAAGCGTTTTATAAGAAGATTATTAATATTAAAATTCTTTTAATTATTATTAAAAGAACAAATTATTTAATGAGAATGATACGGACATATATTTATCACGAAGATAAAAATAATTGGTTAGAAGAGGATTATCTCCTTTTACATGATTTATGTGCTTTTTTAGATGAAGAAGATAATATTATTTATCTTTGGAACGGTCCAAAGAGTTCCCAAAAGAGATTAGAAAAAGGATATGAATCCGTTGTCGATTTAATTACAAATATGCCCGTTGAGAATCCTATTCAATTAACAATTTTAACGGAAGATATCCCCCCAAAAATTCAAAAAAAATTAGATGAATTATTATCAAAAGTGAAGAAAGAAGAGGAAGAAGAATCTAATAGATTTACAACTTTATTAACAATTCGATTATTTTTTATATTCTCATTAATAGGTCTGATTTTGCCGATAATTTCATTTTTTAATATTTTGAGTGCATTTGATTGGAATTCTTCCGAAGGGATTGCTCAAATTCAGTCAGATCAATATGATGTATGGTTAAATATATCACGGGTATTGATTTTGATTGTTATGTTTGCGTATATTGGGAATTTAATAATAGGGATCTACGAACAGGACGTTCAAATAATTGTATTTTCAATTACGGCGATTATTATTTGTATAGGTATCCTTATTTATTTTAATCAGGGGATATTTTTATTTGATTTTGAGGATAACTCAACTTCGGACTTATATTACATCTCACATTCTCAACTCTTAACATTTTCGCTGATAAACCTTTTCTCTATTATTATTCTGCTATTACCGAATTTATACAAGTTTATTTTATTCTTAAAATCTTATAGTATCTATATTTTTTAATTAATTTTTAATATTTTAGAGTTCGGAAAAATATAAAGAATGAAGATAAAAATAGAAAAATTCTGGGATAAAAAAACTAAGACTCTCGTAGAAGATATAAATAGTTCTTTAAAAAAAATGGAAATTGAACCCGTTCGCCAAGATATTTTTGAATTATTTAAGATTATTGAAAATAGAAAAAAAGATGCTAAAATAAGAGTATCTTTATGCTTTGTATTAGAAAAACTTGCCCAATATGAGCCTTTTCATGATGAGATTATTAATTTTTTCATGGATTTATTAGAAGATGAGAAAGATCCTTTAGTTACTGAATTTTCCGTTTATATTTTAGGAAATATTGTCCTTGAAAATCCTAATCTAACATTAATAACCCGAACATTACCGATATTTGTTAAATTTTGTGAAGATTCATCCGATTATGTCCGAAAATGTGCAGAAGATATTAAAAACCGTTTGAATCGTGTAAAAGAAAATAAAATTAAGGAACAAGAATTAATAAACACATATCGCTTAGAATTAAATAAGTTTATTAATTCAAGGTTGGAAGATATGAATAAACGTGCCCAAGAAATTTCAAAGGAAGCTTTAAGCCTGGATTATGAAGCGGCGTTTAAGAAACAAGAAATGATGATTAAAAAGATACATGAATTTTCAGATCTTAATGATAAGGCGGAAAAGGAAATTAAAAATTATATCTCTAAATTAGTAAGGAAAAATCCCATATTTGACGGGGAATTCAAAGAAGAATTAAAGTTTTGGAAAAATAAAAGGGCTGAAAAAGAAGATCTCATTAGACAAATACATTGCATCATTCGAATTCAGTCAAAAATATTCAATATTATTCAATACATAAAAAATAAAGGGGCAACTGAAGAAATCTCTATAGAAGAATTAAGAGAGCAAACAAAAGGCGGGGTTAGAGGAAAATGGCGAGATGATGAAATTATCAAAACCCTTGAAAAATTAGTTGAGGAAGAAATCATTCCTACATTCTTTTTAGAACAAATTAAGGATTTAAGGGATATTAAGGACAAAAATAAATAAAATATAGATATAATTTAAAAAATGAATTGTCAAAATTTTTGGTTCATCTGTCAAGATATCTTGACAGATATAAATCGACCACAAAGTTGCAAACAAAAAAGCGATAATAATTCTATTTATATATGATCATGTGAAATGTTTATATTAAGAATTATTTTAGCTAAAATAATTTGATGTCTTATTTCTAAAAAAATAAAATATAATAAATGATGTTTTATGTCTAACGATGGTGAAAAAAGGCGTAGGCCAAATTTATATAAAAAAGACGATAAAGAAGATGATGTTTTAAAAAAATTAAAAGAAGTTAGACAGAATTTACAAGAATCGCTTAATGAAACACCTGAAAAGAAAGCCCCTACTTTCACAAGAAAGCGCGGTGAGCGAAGATTATACAAAAAAGGGGAACCTGAAAAAGAAGAAATTACTCCTAAAGTATCAAAATTACCTAAGAAAGAAATATCTACAAAACGCTTAGCTCTCGTACAAAAGAGAGTTAAAGCAAAATTAGAAGCTACAAAAGGCCTCTCAAAAAAGAAAAAGGCGCTAATTTTTATCTGGCTTGTTATTATGTCAATCCCATTAGCTTTTATCCCTACTTTAGCGGTACTTGGGATTGAGATTGATTTCACGGGATTTGGATTAATATATAATGAAAATAAACCGGGAACTATTGTGTTAAGCTTTCCCGCAAGGAATCCATCTTTCCTACCAATGCATTTATATCAATTTGAGATAAAATTATATACGGAAGATGGAGAATATATCGGAAAAGCCACTAATAATGATGAATTGGATATTGGGCCGTATCAAACGGAAAAACTCTATATTACACTGGCTTTAGAAGAGGATACAGGTGGTGAATGGATTTCGCATTGGTTAAGTACTATGCAATTAAAACTGAGAATAGGTTCTATGGTATATAACGGTATGGAAATTGATACATCATTCATCCCTACAATAGAGATCGATACAACTTCTATTTTACGGGATATGATTACAGGTTTACTTGACATTGAAGAATTACTTTCTGATTTTAACCTTAATGAGATGTTAGGACAAGGGACGGAATCTACCTCTACTCAATCTGAGAAAATTCAATTAGATCCTTATGCTAATGCAAGGAAGCAAGGTTTACTTAATAGACTCCAAAGTTCTCAAATTGAGGGTATGGATGATATGACCTTAAATGTGAGCTTTGGAATGTCCGAAAATGAAACCGAATTCCGCCTTGGCTTAAGTTCTACAATCGACCTTTTCGATTTAGTTTCTTTAGAAGATTTAGGCGGAATAGTTTTAGGTCCCATTTATCTCAGTAATTTGGATGTTCAACTCAGAGTAAGCACAGAGAAGAATTACAAAAGCAGATATGATATCGAAAATGATGAAGAATGGTGGACACATTATAATTATGAATTAGCCAAACTTTTTACTACTAAAGAAAATAAGATTTTTATTGCGGATACCCATCATAGAAATTCTGAAATAGGAATGAATCTAACAATCTATAAGGACGAATATTATCGGCTTAAAAACGGTCATCGTTATCATCCTTCAGCAGATATTGATTGGAATGCTCCTGATAATGATCCTCATTCATTATATAATTTCCTTCACAGTCAAGGTAATTTCACTAAATACATGAAAGATGGAAAATTAGTAGATGTTACTGGTCAACCTGCATGGAAAATATTCCCTGCATGGTATTTCTTATATAATATCTTAGGAGAAGGCGGATTGGACTGTGCAATTGCAATAGAAAACGCAGATATAAATATTTTTGGTTTAGATATTAAAGGTGTATCGCTTTCTATGGAAATCTTACCCCCATTATACTTAGATAAAGG
>CAZVTX010000062.1:0-14106 GCA_964629395.1 uncultured archaeon | reverse complement strand
TCAGGTTTTATTGTTGTGGTGTAAACTATTAACCATGAAATTATCGCTATAGGAACACCTGTAAGTCCTATAATAATATACCATTCATATGAAAGACTTTTTCCAGTAATTAGCCAATACACATAACCTCCACCAGAAGGATACCAAGGAGATAAAGTGAATATAATACATAGGAAAAATAGGAAAATCATTTTTTCTTTTGATTTAATAGCTCTCATTAAGACAACAAAACCAAGGATAAATCCAATTAATAATGATATTGAGGCAGTTATCCCTGATATTTGTGCTAATTCAGTCAATTTTTCAGTAAATAGCACTTGTTTTCACCTTTTTAAATTTTTAATATTTAAATTATAAATTATGATATAATTTTAATTCGTAATCTTTCTTTTTAAGAATTTTCTAACATAAAATATTTTAGAGATGTAAATTTAAAACTTTCAAATTAAGAAAAAGAAAAGTATGTAAAATTATGACAATTGTAGTTATGAAATTTGGAGGTAGTTGTCTTGTTGATGAAAATGCTTTTAATAAAATCTATAATATCACAAAACTCTATGAAAATAGTAAGAAGGTATATGTAGCGTCTGCCTTTAATGGAATTACAGATCTATTACTTGAAACGGCAAATAATGCAAATGATGAAAAATTCGTTGATAAGAATATAGCTCTAATTGAAAAAAGGCATTTGGAGGTAATTGAAGCGATATTTAAAGAAGATACTACTTTTTATGTTAGCACAAAGGATTGGCTTGATAAAAATTTAAGTGAATTAGAAGATGCTTTAGCAGATGTACGAGAATTTGGTTTAGAACCTTATTATATAGACTATATTATGAGCTTTGGAGAAATTTTATCTACATATATATTAAATGAATTTCTGCGTAGTAAGGGATTTGATTCGGTTTTTATTCCGGCAAATAAATTAATTATTACTGATGATAACTTTAATAAAGCATATCCGTTATATGAATTGACAAATAACAGAATAAAGAACAAAGTATTACCGCTGCTCGAAGGTATGAAAAAGGAATTTATAGTTTGTATAACCGGATTTATAGGAAGAAATAAAATCGGATATACAACTACCCTTGGAAGAGGTGGTTCTGATTATACGGCTACTATACTTGCACACTCACTATATGAAGTTGGAAAGGATAAAGATATTAAAGTCATATTATGGAAAGATGTTGATGGATTACTTGCATTAAATCCGAAATATGTAAAAAATGCAGCACTTATAAGATATATAGATTATCAAGAGGCAAAAGAAATCGCAAATTTTGGTGCAAAAGTATTACATCCTAAATGTTTAGAGGCTTTAGAAAGACATAAAATTCCATTAGAAATAAGAAATTTTGATAAACCTGATGATGATAGTAATTTCACGAGAATTTCCGAAAAAACCGATAAAAAACAAATAAAGGGTATTTCTGCTATTGAAGATGCTACGATAATTACAATAATTTCAGGAAGTATGGTTGACGTTCCAGGGGTATTAGCAAAAATTTTTAAGGTAATCGGGAAAAAAGGAATTAGTGTATCATTAGTCTCACAGAGTGCTTCAGAAATTAGTACTTCATTCGTAGTAAAAGAATCAGACGCAGATAAAGCGATAACTGCACTTAAAGAATCAGAATATTTTAAAGATTTTTTTGAAATAAAAGCCGAAAATGTCGCGATAATAAATATTACGGGAGCAAAAATATTAGAGAATAAAACAAAAGCAAGATTATTTGATACTTTAGATGAAAAGAATATCCATGTAAAGGCATTGTCTCAAAGCTCTGAAGAATTAAATTTATCTATAGTTATTGAGAGAGAAAAGCTTATTGATGCAATAAAGATTATTCATAAGAATTTATGTAAAGAATTTGAAGAAGGTATTTGTATTGATTAATAAAATCGAATTAATTCTTTTTTTTATTTTTTCTTTCTCTTTTAAAAAAATTTTCAAAATTTAAATTCAATTATTTTTTATGATAATTATATTAAAAAGTTTTAAACGATTAAGATTTATATTTAGAAACAATATATTGATATTATATTAATAATAATCAAATGTGGATTGACCGAATATGTCGAGTTTTAAATTAAAAGTGTTATTATGTGGAGCTGCAGCGGTCGGTAAAACATCTCTCGTTCAAAGATTTATTAAAAAACGATTTCAAGCAAATTATAAATTAACCGTGGGTGTAGATATTTTAACAAAAGATGTTGAATTCAGACCAGGAGAAATCGCAACGCTCTCCATATGGGATTGTTAATCAGAGTCTCTGATTAACCTCAAAATAGGAGGGCAACAAAGGTTTGAATTCATTAGAAGTACATTTTATAAAGGTGCCAGCGGAGTTCTATTAGTATTTGATTTAACACGTGCACAAACTTATGCAGAAATTCGTAAATGGTTAACTGAGATTAGACAATTTGCAGGAGAAAATATTCCTTTTGTATTAATTGGTAATAAATTAGATTTATTAGAACAAGTGGGAGAGGTAATTGACCGCCAAGAAGCGAGAAAATTTGCGGAGAGTGAAGGAAGTATTTATATAGAAACATCCGCTAAAACAGGAGAAAATGTTGATGAAGCATTCACAGAATTAACGCGAAGAATTATTGAATCAAGAACGCAAGGTTAATTTTTTATAAGAAGTAATTTTATCTTTTTAATTCTTAATTTTTAGATTATCTCAGAGGTATTTTTTCATATTCTTTTAAATTAGGAAATAAGTCCAAATTATAATGGGGAAAATACATTGCTAAGGCAAATTCTTTTTGAAATTCCTTTTTAGTAGCAATTTCCACATATTGGATATCTTTTATTAACTTTTCTGCTTTTTTACGAAGATTTTTGTTTATAAGACACATCTGTGCTCCAATTCCCGCGGCATTTCCTATTTGTTTTATATTCTTATCCGGTAGATCAGGTATCATCCCGATAAATTTTGCATTTTCACATTTAATATAGCTTCCGAAAGCACCCGCGAGAAGTATTTGTTTTAATTCAGGGATTAAATCATTTTGATTAGTTTTTAAATATTTTAATATAACTCTATAACCCGAATAAAATGCCGCTTTTGCCATTTGAATTTGTCTGATATCATTTTGTGTTAATGTAATTTCTTTTCCAATATTTGACTCCTCTTTCTTAACCAAAATAAACTCTATATCTTTCCCGTTTTGTATAAATTTTTCATTATCGAGTAAATCTTGATTAAATTTTCCGCTTCTTAATACAATTTTAGCTTTCACCATTTCTGCTATTGCATCAATTAGACCTGAACCGCAAATACCTATTGGTTTTTTATTTAGGATAGTAGTATAGGATACTTCAAGTGTTTTAGGGTCAATTTTAACGGAATCTATAGCACCTTCTGCAGCTCGCATACCATGTTTTATTTGAGCACCTTCTAAAGCAGGACCGGCAGCACAAGAACCCGTAGCTAGGAAATGTTTATTTCCAACAATTATCTCTCCATTTGTACCTATATCAATTGCTAAGGTAAAATCATCTTGATTATATATATTCGATGCAAGTATAACAGCAACCGTATCTGCACCTACAAAACCCGCAATGACGGGTAAAGCATATACTTTAGCTCCTTTATTAATACGCAATCCAAGCTTTTTTGCATCCACATTAAGACCTCTTCTTATAGCAGGAACAAAAGGGCTTATTGCAATATTTTTAGGATTTAAACCTAAAAAAATATGATGCATTACCGAATTTCCAACAATAACGGTATCATAAATTTGTTCTCTTTTAATAGAAGCTTTTTTGCAATTTTCGGAAATTAATTTATTTAGAGCATTAATTATCAGATCATTTAATAAATCTAAGCCATTTTGGTTTTGATTAACAAAAGTTAATCTTGTTACTAAATCTTCTCCATATGCTGTTTGAGGATTTAACATTGAAGTAATAGCACAGATTTTTCCATTATTGAGATTAACCAAATATCCCACAATTGTAGTTGTTCCAATATCAAACGCCATTCCGTAAAGTTGGCTGGAATTATCACCAGGTTCAATATCTATAATCCTTTTATCATTCCATAATGTAAGAGTTATCTGATGGTCATTTTTTCGAATAATATACGGAATGGTTTTTAATACATCAAAATTTATATCAATTTTTTCTAAATTAATATTTTCTAATGATTTAAGTGATAATAGAATTCTCTCAAAATCAGGAATTGGTGTTTTCAATTCGGGTTTTTTAATTTGTAAAAAAATCTTTCTAACTGTAGGATTTTTCTCCAATTTTTCTCTTAGAACGGATTCAAGAATAATAAAATTTTCAAGAATTAATTCCTCAGGAAGGAAAATTCGTAATTGTGGTTTACTTAATTTTTTTAAAAGATCTATTTTATTATTTAATACTTCAGTTTGACAAGCAAGCCTCCAACCCGTATTTAAATCTTTTATACTTATATGATTTTTTTCAGCTTTCGTAGGCTCATTTAAATAACTTAATCCTTTTTGAACAAGAATTTTACATTTCCCGCATGTGCCTGCTCCACCGCATATAGAACTAATCCTAATATTTATTGATTTTAATAAATCATAAATCGTGGAGCCTTTAATTAAGGAAACTCTCTTAGATATAGGTTCAAAAGCAATTTTTATTTCAGGAATTTCTTCAGACATTTTAATTTTATAATTTAGCTAATTTTTTTATTGAATCCAGCATTTCGCCTTTAATATCTTCAGGGGGGATATTCTCAAATGTAATTTGCTCTAATTTTTCCTTTAAATCTTCTAATATATCATCGAAAGAATTATTAGATTTATAATATCTCCTTTTTATTTTAGCAATAATTTCATTTAGACCTTGTTCAATAGCATTATAATTTTCATAAATTATAGCCCTATCTTCGTAATCTACTAAAATTGTAAGAGCACAATCATAAGCGCCACCTCTGGCATTCTCATCCTCAATTTGAAATAATGCAACAATCCCCAAAGCATCTAGATCTATATATGGCTGAAAAGAAATCATTTTTCTTTTTGCGCCATAAGTTTCTACTGAAAGCAAGAGCATACTTTTCAGGCAAACTTTTGAAATAGATTCTTCATCGAAATCCTTCGGAATATATGAGATTGGTGTGGGTCCTTCTGCCAAACCCATAGATAATAATATTAAATTCACATTGATGTTTTTCCTTTGATTAGCCTCCACAAATTTATTCTCAAGTGCATTTTTATATCTTTTTGTTATATCTTTTAATTTTATTTTTAATTGCGAACTATCAGGATTCCCTATAAGAAAAATTAAATAATCAAATGTAATACGATAAATAATAATATTCTTAATGATAAAGACATGTCCGACCTCAATTTCATTAATAACTGTCTTTAGGATTCGTACCATTTTACTTAATAATTGGTCCTCTAATGTAGAGGCAATGACTTTCCCATTTGAAAGAAAAATGACACAATTTTTACAAATATCAGATAGAATTGAGATAATTTCTTGATACATCTTTATTAAATAAATTTTTAATAATTAAATAAAAACATAAAATAAATTTTAATTATGTGATTTGTATAAATTTAAAATAATGTAATTTCATTTTAATTTTCTATTTTTAGAATAATAAAAAAAATAAAAGGTATTATTTTCTTATGCAGAATCCCGAAGAATTGGCACAACAAGCATTAATTTTATTGGAACAAGCCGAAAAATTTGAGGAAGATCGCAATTGGGGTAAGGCCATTGAGAGCTACTCAAAAGCAGCAGATTATCTCAAGCAGAGTGGTTTTTTACTTCATAGAATCGAAGATATATATACAAGAATTACGGAATTAAATAATTATATTCAACAAGAAAAATTATTTCAACAAGCTCAAACACAGCAACAATTAGAACAACTTCAAAATCAAGCTTTTGCTTTATTAGATGCGGCAAAAAGATTTGAAAGTGAAGGAAATTTTGGAGATGCTATTGAACAATATATGTCAGCAATCTCATTACTAGCTCAAGCTGGCTGGTCAGAAGCCCAATTGGAACATATAAAATCAAAAATTACTGTATTAGCACAAAATTTAGAAAGGCAAAAATTAATTCAACAGCAAAGAGAGCTACAATATGAACAACAATTGGCAATTTCTTCTGAACAACAATATGAAGGATTTCAGCCAACAACAACGATGACGGCCGCTGAGCAAAAAGCAGCAGCACTTAGAGTTTTTGAAGAAAGAAAGCGACGTGAAGAAGAAATGCAAAATGAAGCATTTGCTTACATTGATAAAGCCAATATTTTTGAAAAGGAAAAAAAGTTTGATGAAGCGATTGAAAATTATAGAAAAGCAATAGAATTGCTCAATCAGCTAGGTTGGCATCAGCAAACCAAAAATTTAGAGGGAATCATTGAAAAATTAAAACGAGATAAAGAAGCAATCGAACAACTTAAAGTTCAAAAGAAGCAGATGGAATTTGAAGCTGTTATGCCAATCGCAGAGGAATCAACAATAGAAGAAGTCCCTCAACTCAGAGAATTTAAACTATTAGAATACGAGCAAAAGAAGAAAAAAGAGGAAGAAATCCAAAATAAGGCATTTAATCTAATTGATCAAGGCAAGAGACTTGAACAAGAGAAAAAATATGATGAAGCTATTAATGCATTTAAACAAGCAATAGAGTTATTAAAATCAATTGAATGGGATACATATATTCAGCCGATTGTTAATTTTATAAATGATATCAATAGAAAACGTGAACAAGAAGCACAAACAGAAATGATTAAAAAACAGAGAGAGGAGGAATTATCTAAAATTCAGAAAGCAATTGCGGAAAAGCAAAAAGAACAATATGTTAGATCATTACAAGAGATGGAATTGAAGCGAAGAGAATTCGAAGAAAAACAAAAAGAATTAGCTAAAAAAGAAAATGAATTCTTTGCAATTTTAGATAAAGCTGATCAAATTTTAAAAGAGGGAAATTATGATGGCGCTATTGAAGAATATAATAGGGCTTTAGAGCTTTTAAATAAATTACCCGGATGGGAATCTTATATTCCTACAATAAAAACCACTATTGAAAATATAAAACAAATAAAAGAAAGTCAAACAGAGAAAAAGTTAGCGGAATTAAAGAAACTGGAAGAGAAAAAACTGGCTGAGTTAAAATTCCAGGAACAAATGGAGGAACAACTAAAGATTGAAAAAGAAAGAATTAAACAAAGGGAAATCTCTTTAAAATTACGGGAGGATGAAATAAAATATAGAGAGCAAAGAAAAGAACAAGCATTCAAATTTTTAGATGCTGCTCAAATGTACATAAAACAAGGAGATTTAGATAAAGCGATTTATGCTTATCAAAATGCAGGAACTATTTTTGCTGAGATCCAATGGACTGAAGAATTACCGCTAATCGAAGAATCGATAAAAACTCTTGAAGAACGAAAAAAAGAACTACAACTTCAAAAAGAAAAAGAATTAAAAGAGGCAATCAAAAGACAAAAGAAAGAAGCAGAATTTCAAGAACAGTTATCAAAACAGTTAGAATTGGAGCGTGAGAGACTTAAACAGAAAAAGATTCAATTAAGGGAAAGAGAAAAAGAAATTGAATATCGGGAGAAAAAACGTGATGAAGCATTTAAGTTATTGGATAAAGCTCAAGAATTTATAAATCAAAATGAGTTTGATAGAGCAATTCAGATTTATAATAATGTAATAGATATTTTTGCAGAAATACAGTGGCATGATGAAATTGTAATTTTACAGAATGCTATTAAAGAGATTGAAAATAAGAAGCGTGACGCAGAATTATGGAAACAAATGGAACTGCAGGCTACAATTGAAAGAGAGAAGGAAGAGAGGGCATTTCAAGAAACTCTTGCAAAACAAATAGAACGAGAAAGGGAACTTTTAAAACAAAAAGAACTCATATTGAGGGAAAAAGAAAAAGAACTGCAATATAGAGAGCAACGTAAGGAACAAGCTTTTTCAAAATTAGATAATGCTCAAAAATTAATTTCAGAGGGGAAAATTGATGATGCAATTGATATCTATCATGAAGTTGCTAATATTTTTGCTGAAATACAATGGACTGAAGAAATTCCTTTAATTAAAGAAGCAATTAGAGAATTAGAGAATAAAAAACGTGAAAAGGAACTTTGGAAGCAAAGAACAATGCAAGAAGCCTTGCAGAGAGAAGCCGCACATCAAGCATTTGTAGAGCAACTCAAATATCAACGAGAACTTGAAAAGATAAAATTACTCGAGAAAAAAGAAATATTAGAAAAACAAAAGGAGATCGTTGCTAAATTTTCAGAAAAACAAAAAGAAGCTTTTGATTTAATTGATAAAGGAGATGAATACCTTAAACATGAACGCTATGACGATTCGTTAAAAGCTTATGAGAATGCTTTAAAAATTTTAAAAGAGATTGGTTGGGAAGAAGGATATTTACGTATTTTGCAAGAAAACATCGATGCGATATTATATAAGAAACGTGAAAAAGAAGAAGAAAGGATCAGACAAGAAGAATTAATAAAAAAGCAACAAGAAGAAGAAAGAGAATTTCAAAAGAGAATTTCAGAACATATAAAGCAAGAAAAAGCAAGAATGAAATTAAAGAAAATTGAAATTCAAAAACGCGAGGAATTGATTAAAAAAGCGGAAGAAATTAAAAATCAAGCATTTAAAATCATGGATGAAGCATTAGAATCATTAAATAAAGGAGATTATGTTCAATCAATTCAAAAATATCGTGAAGCTGCGCTATTATTGAGTGAGATACAATTCCCTATTGATGCGATTAATGAGACTATTAAGGAAATAAAGAAAAAGAAGCAAGAAGCGGAGTTAATAAAACAACAAGAAGCGGAGATAATGTTGAAAAAGAAACAAGAAGATATGCTATTTCAACAGCAGATTACGGAGAGAATGAGAATCGAAGAGGAAAAAATGCGGGCAAAGAAAATTGAACTTAAAAAACAAGAGGAGTTAAAGGCTTATATGGAACAAAAACGTGAAGAAGCCTTTAATTTACTCGATCAAGCAGAGTTGTTTATGAAAAAAGGACAATATGATAAAGCATTGGAGTTATATCGCAATTCTGAGATAATTTTAAAAGAGATTCAATTTCCTACAGATACAATAAGAGATATGATTTTAAAAGTCGAAGAAAAGAAGAGAGAAATGGAAATTCAAAGACAGAAAGAATTAGAAATAAAAATTCAGCGAGAAAAAGAAGAACGAGAATATAGGCGTAGAATCGAAGAGAGTGTTAAAAAAGAAAAGGCACGATTAAAATTAAAACAAATTAAAATTAAAAAGTTAGAAGAACTTAAAGCTATCCTTGAAAAGAAAAGAGAAGAAGCATTTAAAATTCTTGATGAAGCCGAAATTGCCGTTAAAAAACAAGATTACGACAATGCATTAGAGAAATATCGAAAAGCAGAGCTAATTCTTAATGAAATTCAGTTTCCAACTAATACAATTAGAGAAATGATTGCCCGGGTAATTAATTTAAAGAAGGAACAAGAAAAAATGAAAGAATTAGAATTACAGAGACAATTAGAACGAATTGAAGAGGAAAAATTATTAAAAGAGATAATAGAAGAGAGACAAAGGCAAGAACGTGAGAGAAAACTTGCTCAACAGAGAGCTGTGATGGAAAGAGAAAGGTTAATCCGAGAACAAATGAATCAACGTGAAGCGGCTTATAGACTTTTGGAAAAAGGTTCACAATATTTAAAGAAAGCTATACCTGATTTTGATTCAGCAATTTCATTATATATTCAAGCAAGAGATATATTATCCACTTCTATAGGTTGGGAACCGGAGATCAATAATATCAATGCTTTAATCCAAAATCTACAAGAAGAAAAAGCAATTTATTTAGAAAGAAAAAGACGTGAACAAGAAGAACAGATAAGGCGCCAGAGAGAATACGAAGAATTCCAAGAAGAATTAAGGAAAAGGCGCATTGAAGAGGAAAGGAAAAGACAAGAACAAATCGCAAAATTCAAAAAATTTGAGGAGAAAAAATTCAAAATTGAACAATTGCAGAGAGAAGGTTTAAAAATGATTGATGAAGGTAAAAAATGGGCATTATATCACGATTTTGAAAAAGCTTATAAATATTTTAATGATGCAATAGCACTTTTTAAAGAAATTGGGTGGGATGCACAAATAAAATACATTCAAGCGGAAATAAGAAATACAAAAGCACTTGAAAATCGATTAAAGGAAGAAGAAATGGAGAGACGCCGTATACAAGAACAACTTGAAATACAAAAGAAAATGGAAGAACAACGTAGAAAAGAGGAGGAAAAGGCTATGAGGCAAACAATTGGTGAAATTGGTGATTTAGCAGAAGATATATCTCAATTAATCGAACAACGGAAAAAAGAGTTAAAAGAATTAGAAAAGAAAAAACAAGAACAAATAAAACGTGAAGCAAAAGAATATAGTAGAAATATAGGTAGGATGCTCAAAATGAAGCAAGAACTTCTTGAAGAATTAAAAAAGAAAAAAGAACAAGAGGCTAAAGAGCGAGAAGAAAGAGAAAGACAAAAAGGCCGAAAAGAATTAGATGAAATTGCAAGAATGATAAAAGAAGCCGCAAAGAAGAAACCCTAAAATTTATCTTATTTTTTTAGAAAAAATTATGATATATATTAATGAGATCGTATTTAAAATTGAAAAAATCCCTATTAAAATTAATCTATAATCAATAATTAATCTTATCGAAAATTCTCCTGAACCAGTATTATGAATTAATTTTATAATTAAAAAAAATTCAGATTTAGAAAATGTATATAAACCAACTATTTTAGTTTTTGTATTAATTGATAGAAATTGAAAAGAGCTTGCAAGCAATACAGGATTACCATAATCATCGGGCTCCTTATCAAAGAGGAGTAAATTAGCATAGGCGTTATTTAGGGAGATTAGCTGAAAAAAATAATGCTGATAATTTTGTAATTTTATAGGTCGGCAAAAAACACCTTTTTTCTCACTTAAATAAATTTTAAGATTTAGATCCGAGGAAACTTTTATAATATTATCTAATGCATCTAAAGCAGCATACCCCTGAACAATACCCCATCCTTGTATATTATCCCTATAAAATTCGGGTTTATATGTTCTATACGCCGTCATAGAGATAATAGATTTTAATTCATTTGCAGATAATTCGGGATTCTTTTCAAGTAAAACTGCTGCTAAGCCAGATACATAAGGGGTTGATGCTGAGGTTCCAGTATAACTACTATAATTATTAATTGAATCAGAAGATGCACCTAATATTGAAATTGCAGGAGCACAAACATCTGGTTTATCAACTCCTTCAAAAGTGGGACCTTCTCCACTTTTAATATACATGTTTCCATTATAATCAACACCGCCAACAGTAAGAACCATTTTTGCAGAACCAGGGGAGCTTACAGTACCTCCGCTAATTTGATCCGTTGTATCTCCGTAATTTCCAGATGCTGCAACAACAAGAATATTTTCTTTCATTAATTTTTCAACAATTTCGTTAAGTTCTTTTGTAGCCTCATCATTTTCTTCATATTTCGCTCCAAAACTCATACTGGCAATCCTAACATTATATTTAGCTTTATTGTTGATTAACCAGTTAATTGCATTTTCAATCTGTTCTATATTTGTAGTAAGTCCCCCATTTTCTAATTCAAATATTTTAATTATTACAAATTTAATTCCTGGAGCAACGCCTCTATATTGAGTAGAATTCCCTCCTAATATAGATGCTGTCCAAGTCCCATGCCAAGATATATCATAAGGATTTGGAGATAATCCATCTATTTCATTATCATAGAAAGCAATTATTCTCTCATTCCAATCTTTTTTTTGATTATCTGTGAAAACTGAATGATTGGGAAATATGCCTGTATCAAGAATAGCAACAGTAACTCCCTTTCCGGAAAAATATTCTGAATTATTATCTAGATTTATATCTTTAGCTCCATTAAACAATAAATCTACTTTAGTATTGTTAATCTCTGAATTATAAAAGTTAATAACTTGAATTGATCTATTGATATTCTTAAAACAAAAATATGTTAATATCCCATATAAAGATGAAATTATAATTAGTATTATAATAATATAATTATTCTTTTTCAAAATATCAACTAAAACTTTTATTTTAAATATTTAAAAAAATCTTATTATAATATAAAATAAAAAATCACGATATTTAAAATGACAGAAAAGAAAGAAGATATTATTAAAGCCCGAACTTATGCAAGACAACAGTTAATACCCGGTTGGGATCAAAGTGTAATGGAAAACGGGTGCGTTATGATTGTTGGAGTTGGGGCACTCGGTTGCGAGATTGCTAAAGATTTTGCATTAATGGGTATAGGAAAATTGATTTTAGTTGATTTAGATACAATAGAAACCTCAAATCTTTCCAGACAGATGTTATTCCGCCCTGGAGATGAAGGTAGATATAAAGCAGAAGTAGCTGCTGAAAGATTAAAGGAAATGAATCCTTTTTTAAAAGTTGATTTTTATAACGAAAAACTACAGAAATTACCTGCTTCGGTCTATGAGGAAGCTGACGTTGTTATTATGGCATTAGATAACTTCAATGCACGTATGGATCTTAATAAAATATGTTTAAGATTGAAAAAACCAATTGTTGAGGGAGGAACTGTAGGTTTCGAAGGGCATGTTCAAGTTATAATTCCCGAAGGTTCGGGTGTCCAGTATGGAAATAAAGAACAAATAATAGATCAATTACTTGAATATGAAATATGGAATATTTCAGAAGATGAATATCCTGAATATCATAAAGTAATGGAACAGATTGAAGAATTAGAAGCAACTATTGAAACATTAAAGGAGAGATATATATATCCGGTTCATGAAAAATTAAGGAAAAAAATTGAAGAAGAATTTGATGAGAAATATGCAAAAAAATATTTGGATGTGACTCCTTGTTATCGATGTGTTGTTCCAATTCCGCCCCCAGATGATAAACTTGTAGCAGCTTGCACTCTAAAAGGATTACCACGAAATAGAAATCATTGTGTTATAAAGGCAGAAGTAGATTTTGAGAAAAAATATGGTAGAAAACCAGATTTAGAAGATGATGATGATGTCTTAAAATTATTGGATTTAGCTCAAGAGGAATTGGAGAAATTACGTGATAGAGTTTTCCATGAAAATGTAACAGAAGAAAAATTAGCAGAAATGACCGAGGAAGAGATACAGGAACTTAAAAATAATATTAAACAAACATTCGGACCGGATTTTCGCTTTGAGGAAATGGAAAATATATTAGGTAATAAAATTGCAGCAATTCAAACTGTAAGTTCAATAATATCTAGTATAGAATCTCAAGAAGCATTAAAAATATTATTTCGAGTAAAGGGGAGAGATATTGGTCCTCCTATGTACCCTCCCTATATAAATTATAATGGAGTTTATGGACAATTTGACCCATTACCAATTTCTAGAAGAGAAGATTGTTTGGCTTGTGGAAATATCGAAGGAGAAGAAAATGTTAACATTGTTGTACCATTCGATGCTGATGTAGAATATATTTGGAAAGCTATGGAAATTAGCGGATATGAGTTAAATCCCGAAGAATGGATGATCACAAATCCGATGACAAAAGAAATAATCTGGGATCCAAATGCAACTAATCCGATTTTTAAAGATCCTAAAGTAAAATTACAGGCGGAATTAAAAATCAAAAGTAATGATATGGTTGCTATTACCCCGATTGGTGAAAAGCTAAAGACTTCCGAAATAAAGAAATATAATGTAATAATAACGTATATGTAATTTTTACGATTATTTTTTATTTTTATTTTTAAATCCAAGCGGATTAGATTTTGAAATCCCTGTTCTATAAAGAACAATTAAATTTTTAACTTCTTTTCGCACTAATGAGGCTAATTTATAAAGATCAGACTTATTTAATTCTTTATTAAAATATTCCTCAAATATAATAGGTTTTCCAAAATGTATAATTAATTTCTTAGGAAAAATAAAAGATTATAATATCGAATAAATTTTGTAAATAATTCTCTTAAAAATTCCCAAATTCTTTTAACCACCTATAATGCCTCTTTTCATTCTTACTAATTTTTTAATATCATCAATTAAAATTGCGTC
>CAZVTX010000061.1:0-14340 GCA_964629395.1 uncultured archaeon | reverse complement strand
AAATCAATTTTCAAGTTATAAAGAGCGCTTAAAAATAATTAATTCGTTACCTTCAAAATATAAAGAATTATGAAAATTTCTTAATAATAAAGAAAATTTTAATATAAATTATCTCTTCAATTGAGATAATTTTTATACATTAAAATTTATTTTTGATTTTTATACTCAAGAGGATCTTTTATTCCCACCTCTTCAAATCCTTTAAGACGCAATTCACATGCGAAACATTCTCCGCATGCAGGGCGCTCACCTCTATAGCATGTATGAGTATATTTGTATAATTCTAATCCTCCTAGTTTTTGCATTAATTTTATCGTTTCGGCTTTACTTCTCCACATTAATGGTGTATGAATGATTACATCATAATCCATACCTAATTTAATCGTAGCTTGGAGTGCTTTAATTGTAGAATCTCTACAATCAGGATAACCCGAATAATCGGTTTGGCATACACCAATTACAATATGTCTTATCTTTTTCTGATAAGCATAAGCAGCAGCAATTGTTAAAAATAATATATTTCTCCCGGGAACAAAAGTAGTAGGTAATCCGGTCTCCTCATCATATATAATTTCTGATTCTTGAATCATTGCTGTTTTAAGTAAATCAGATAATACGCTAATCTCAACAATTTTATGTTCTTCTATTTTATCATCCTTTAACCAATTCAAATATTTTTTTCGATCTTCTGATTTTAAAATGTTTACGATCTTTTTAGCCATTTCTATTTCAATACTATGGCGTTGATGATAATTGAATGTCATAATATATAATTTTTTAAACCTTTTCAAGGCCCATACGAGACAAGTCGTAGAATCTTGGCCTCCGCTAAATACAACAATCGTAGGCTCATCAAAATATTGCATAATATTATTTGCCTCTATTTATTTGTTTTTATTCTTATTGTTATTGTATTTTTTGAAATACATATAATTTTAAAAGATTTGTTCCTCTTTTTAATTATCTTAAAATTATAATATTTGGTTGATATAGATGAATTCGAAATTACCGTTTGATTTTGATGAAATAAAAAAGGAAATAAAAGAGACCATCCAATTGGACAAAAATGATTCTGAATTAACTATTTCAATAAAGATTTTAAAAGAAAATATTGATAAAGAAAAAATGCTAAATGGAATTATTGCGAATCCTGAGGAGATGAAAATTAATCTTGCAAGATTTATGGGAAAAAATAAACCAATTGATTGTGAAATAATAAATTATCCCGAGGAAAAATTAACACAATTAAAATTTAATAAAAAGCAGGAATTTAAGAAAGTATACAAAACGCTTTATGATCTTTTTTACGGAGATTATTTAAAGACGATGTTTGAGGCACTTTTTCAAGCATTCGGACATTTAGCACCGGGCGATGCTGATATTAATAACCCTTTTGGACCAATAATGCCCTCATTAGATGAAAATGAAGAGAATAATGATATAAATGATGATTAAATTAGGGATTTATATTTTATAAGTCATCATTTATAAAATATAAAAAATTAAAATAAGAAAATCAATGTTCAAATTAATAAATATAATAGCATTTTCTAAAATAAGAAAAAGACTTTATAATTATAAAATATTCCAAACCTTAATAGGTCTATTTTAAAACTAAACATCTAAAATTATAGCTATAATTGAGGATAAACATGAAAGGTTCACTTATTATTAAAAACGGAATAGTGTTCGACCCTTTAAACGGTATTGACGGGGAGAAAAAAGATATCTTCATAAAAGATGGTGTTATCGTAGAGGAAACGAATGGTGATGCAAAAGTTATTAATGCAGAAGGAATGATTGTCATGCCTGGTGGTGTAGATCTCCATACGCATGTTGCGGGAACAAAAGTATTAGTTGGCAGAAGCTTTAGACCTGATGATAAGCCTCCTGAATGGAATGAAAAAAAGACAAAGATTACGAGATCAGGAACCGGTTTTGCAGTTCCTACTACTTGGGCAACGGGATATAGATATGCTAGATTAGGTTTTACTACAGTTGTTGAACCTGCTATGCCTTTACTTGAATCGAGACATACACATGAAGAATTCATGTCAACACCAATCGTAGATAAGGCTGCTATGCCTCTATTTGGAAACAATTGGTTTGTAATGAAATATGTAAGAGAAGGAAATATTGAAAAATTAGCTGCTTATGTTAATTGGATTTTAAAAGCTACCAAGGGATATGCAATTAAAATTGTTAATCCCGGTGGCGTTGAAAATTGGGCATGGGGTAAAAATGTAGAATCTTTAGATGATGAAGTATTTCATTGGGGCGTTACACCCAGACAAATAGTAGAGTCACTTGCGAAAGCTAATGAATTATTAGAATTGCCGCATTCTATCCATGTTCATTGTAATAATTTAGGTCATCCGGGTAATTATAAACATTCTTTAGAAACATTTAAAATTGCCGAAAATATTGAACCAAAAAGTAAAGTTGGACGGGAGAGATCTTTCCATTGCACGCATGTACAATTTAATGCTTACGGAGGAACTAATTGGGGTAATTTTGAATCAGCAGCAGGAGAAATTGCAGATTATATAAATTCTCATAAGCATATCTCCATTGATGTTGGGCAAGTTATTTTTTCCAAATATGCAACTACTACAATGACGGGAGATGGTCCATGGGAGTTTGCTTTACATCATTTAGGAGGAATGTCGCCGTGGGGTGCTAAACCTGGTGTTAAATGGTGCAACGGTCAAGTAGAAGGCGAATCTGGATCGGGAGTTGTTCCATATTTCTTTTCTCCTAAGGTTGGAGTAAATGCGGTTCAATGGGCAATCGGTCTTGAAATAATGCTATTAATTAAAGATCCATATCAAGTTGCACTTACTACAGATCATCCGAATGGAGGCCCATTTACCTCTTATCCGCAAGTTTATCGTTGGATTATGGATAAAAAATCAAGAGATGAAATGCTTACAAATGTTGTCTCACAAAAAGCCTCTACTGCAACTTCATTGAAGGATCTTGATAGAGAGTATACACTTTCCGAGCTATGTATAGTTACAAGAGCAGGAACGGCGAAAACGCTCGGAATGAAGGATAGAGGTCATTTGGGCATTGGTGCTATTGGAGATGTGGCAATTTATAAATTAGATCCAAATAATTATACAGGACACGATATTGAAAAAGCATTTTCACTCGCAGCTTATACGATAAAGGAGGGCCAAATTGTAGTAAAAGATGGAGAAATTATGGCTACACCTATGGGAACACTGATTTGCGCAGAAGGAAAAATTAAAGAAAGTGTATATGATACCGTATTAGAAGAAATTAGATATCAATGGAAGGATCATTATAGTATTAATTTTGAAAACTATCCCGTTCAAGATTGTTATGCTCCTAAAGTAAAAGTTATTAATGGATCTTAAATCAAATTTTTTCTCTCTATTTTTTATTTTATTGCATTTTGAATATTTAATTTCTAAATTAAATTCAATTCTTTTGGTGTGGGATAAAAACGATTTTCTTTTTCCAAATCTGGAAGCCATTTTTTGAAAAAAGAATATTTTATAATATCGGTTAAAGATTTTATTTCATTTTCTTGGAAAAACGCTTCTGAAAATATATCTAAACTCCTTATTTTTATTGAAAATGCCCCTCTTATTATAAAACTAATTAATAATGATAATTTCATATAATTTCTATAAAGTTTGAGGAAAAAAGGAGACATCTGACTTTTATGAGCGCCTAATGCCCTTACAACGATATTAATATCTTTAAAATTACAACGGATGTTAAAATTTGGTTTAAAAGTATAATAAAAAAATATTTTTTTTAAAAACCTTTCAGCTTTAGTTTTTTTAGCTGCAATATAAATTAATTTGCCCGTATTTATATGATCATTATGAAAATCAACGGGAAAGAAGGGATCTGGAATAAAAATATATTTAGGCTTTTCTCTTTTTAATAGATCAATTATTTTATTAAGATTTTTGCGGTTTAATCGAAGATGACCGTCAATAAATCCTAATTTTACTAATTTAATAGATTTTCCTAGGTATTTTTCATAAACTTTAATTGAATTCTCAAGTTCTCTAGCTCTAATTCTCTTAATTCTCACTCCTTTAAAATCATTTAATTTAGTTCCGTATTCTCCTCCCGTCATTACAACTTCAACGACCTCAAATCCGGCTTTTAAGGCTTCTATACAAATAATCCCAACTCCAAATTCTAAATCATCTGGATGAGGAACTACAAATAATACTTTTGGTTTATTTCGTGAGGAAATTTGATTCATAAGTTTTGAAAACTTAAAAAATTGAGATAATTATTCAAATTAAATAAATTAAAAATTATTTATCTTCAATTTGAAAACCTAAAGCACGCAATTTTTCCCTAATTGAATCACTTAAGTCATAAATCTTTCGCTTTCTTAGCTCGGAGCGTATATCAATAATTATATTTAATAATTCTTGTAATAATTTATTATCCATTTCTTTTGATTTTAGGAGATCATCACTAATCTTTTTATCGATATCTGGAAATATTCCTAAAATATCCTCCAAAAATTTGATAAAATCAAAGAATAATGTCTTAAAATTTTCAGTGAGAGTTATTTTCTCATCATTTATTTTTCGATTAATCTCTTTAAAAAAAGTTGTAATTTCTGAAAGTACAAGTGGTGTATTAAAGTCATCGTCCATAGCCTTTATTATCCTATCCTTTGTAATATTTAGATGTTTAATGAGATTTTCATTTTCATTAATGTGATTTTCACTAATCGATGTTTCTTGAACAAATTTAATTGTTTTTATAAATCTATTATAATTTTTTTGAGTTTGGAGAATTGTTTCAGGGGAATAATTTATTGATTTTCTATAATGGCTGGATATTAAAAATAATCTTAATATCATAGGGTCATATTTTTGAGCCACTTCAGATACCAAAAAGAAATTTCCTAGACTCTTTGACATCTTTTCATTATTAACATTTACAAATCCGTTATGAACAAAATAATTTGCGAATTTTTTACCCGTATAAGCCTCCGATTGAGCAATCTCATTTCGATGGTGCGGAAATTTCAAATCTTGCCCACCTCCGTGTATATCTAATGTTTCTCCCAAATATTTTATAGACATTGCAGTACATTCAATATGCCATCCGGGTCGACCTTTTCCCCAAGGACTTTCCCAATAAGGTTCATTTGGTTTTGATTTTTTCCAGAGTGCAAAATCTTTCCTATTTCTTTTCTCTTCTAATTCTAAATCTCCATTGTCTATTTCATTTTCAGAAATTTCTTCAATATATCCTTCTTTTTCGGATACATTTATAAAAATATTATTATAATTAGGAAATTTACTTACGTCAAAATAAACCGAGCCATTACTTTCATAAGCATATCCTTTATCAATTAAACCTTTTATTATCTCAATCATAAAATCAATAACTTCTGTTGCACGTGGATTTTTATAATCCTTTTTAATGTTGAGAAGCTTCATAATATCTTCATATTCCTTAATATAGTATTCGCTCAATTCTTTATATGAGATGCCTTTCTCATTTGCCCTATTTATGATTTTATCATCAATATCAGTGTAATTTTTCACAAGTTTAACATTATATCCCTTATATTCCAAATATCTCCGAATTATGTCAAATACCACCGCTGATTTTGCATGTCCCAGATGCGGACTATCATAAACCGTTGGGCCACAAACATAAATCAAAACTTCATTTGGATTTATCGGTTTAAATTCTTCCTTTCTGAAAGTTAAACTATTATAAATTATCATATTTATTTGCCAACTTTAAATATTCTTTGCAATAAATAGAAAAAGCCAGCGGTGGGATTTGCACCCACGAATAACGGCTATCGGCTTAAAGAACCTCTGCAGGCCGCCTCCTTAACTACTCGGATACGCTGGCATATCAATATTTCACTAATATTAAAATTATATCCTCATTATTTAAAATTTTATATCAAATAATCTATAAAATTTTACTTGTAATTTTTGCAGATTATTCATTTTCTTTTTTATAAATATTTATATCGTTCTTTATTTTTTTAGGAATATTAAACGTAAATGTTGTGCCTTCGCCTACTTTACTTGAAAAATAAATATGTCCTCCATGTAGATTTACCAATCTTTTTGTAATCGCTAAGCCTAATCCTGTTCCTATTTTCGGTGTTTTAAATGGATCTTCTACAGTAGTAAATTCTGAAAAAATGTTTGAAGAATTCTTTTCAGGAATTCCGATACCCGTGTCCTTTATACTAAAATACCAATAAGAATCCTTTTCTAAAATTTGAAGGTTTATACCCCCCTTTTCGGTAAATTTTATAGCATTACTTAACAAATTATAAAATATTTCTTGTAATCGGATACGATCTGCATAAATTTCCTGGTTGTTTTCTAAACCTTCTATTTTAAAATAAAGATTTTTTTTAGTATACAATGGTTTAATTGTTGATTGTATTTGATTAATTAATTCTTTTAATTTAATTTTTTCAATATTTAATTTAATTTTTCCTGCTTCGATTTTTGATAAATCTAAAAGTCGATTAATCAGATTTAATAGATGTTCTGATGATTGTTTTATATCCTCAAGAAATTCCTTTTGATCTTCATTAAGCTCACCATAAGATTCTTCCAATAACAAATCACTAAAGCCGATAATCGAATTCAGAGGGGTTCTAAACTCATGGGACATTGTTGCCAGAAAATTTGATTTAAATTTTGATGCTCTTAAAACCTCATCCAATAACTTTTTTTGCTTCTTAAGGACGCTCTTAAGCTCTAATTCAACTTTTTTGCGTTCAGTAATGTCTCTACAAATGAATAATATAATAAATGATGTGCCTTTTTTTCTCTGAATCTTTGAGACCGAAATTGAAAAAGGTATAATTTTATTATCTCTTCGTTTGAAATTTAATTCAATATCTTCAATTGAACCTGTATTATTTTGACTATTTAAGATAAACATTAAAGAAGTAAAATGTTGAAAACTCTCTTCGGAAATAAAGTTTTGAAGGTTAGATGCCCTAATAGTATTATCATCATATAAAAGTGTTTCTTTGAATTTTTCGTTATATGCAAGTATTTTTCCATATATATCCGTTAATACCAAACAATCAGATAAATTAAGCACAATTTTATCCGCAATAGCAGTAAGCCTGAAGTTATAAAATTTTAGGCGCCATAAGCTAAATGCTAAATAAGGACATAATAAAAGAAAAAATAATCGAAATAAGTATATTGCAAAAATATTATATTCTCCCATAAAACATAGATTTGCAATTCCTAAAAAAATAAATAAAATTATTGCCTCTAAAAGAATTTTATTAATATTTTTCATTGTTAAAATGGGATTTTTAATACTATTCAAGGCTTTAATGACCATAATAAAAGATGATAATAATATCAATAAAATATATACCATCATTAAATCATAAAGAATATAATTATCTGGGGGAGTATATAGCCAAACATCATTAAACCTAACAAGATTACCTTCTAATTCATCCGTAAATAATCCTAAAAAGAGAAAGGCAATTGCAGGGATTAAAAATAAAATGATTATAATTTTTTTACGCTTAATTATTATCCATTCTTCAAAAAAAAATAATATAAATAAAAATTGAAGAAAAGCTGTTATCGGTAATATAGCAATTACTTTATACCAATAATATACTTGAATATAATTATCTAAAAATTTTGTCTCAAATTCAGCAAAACTAATTATAGCCAAAAAATAACAAAAAATAGAAAATATGATGTTTAATAATGATTTCTCATCTCTTATAACAACAAAAGTTCCGAGAAGAATTGAAATGATGAAAGTAATAATGAAAGGAATCGCTAAAAAAATCATAATACTAAGAATTGATGTTATTTATCCTTGCTTTTCAAAAATATTTAATCTAATTATATATTATTGAATTTTTATTTAAATATTGATTTTTCAATAAATAAAAATAATTTTTATCTGCATTTTAAATGCTGAAATATTTTAAAATCAAATTCTCTCTTATAAAATACTTTTATTTGAGCAAAATCAATTGTATACTCCCTTATTATTTTTCTAAAATTTATATTGTCTATTTGCTCTGAGATCTGTTTATCTAACGCATAAATCGTAAATATGTATTCATGAACTTCACCATCATCAGGACAGGGACCTTCATAACCAATCATATTAAAGTCATTTTCAATTTCTATACCTGGTATTGGACCATTTTGAGGAACCTCTCTGATATCTGGAGGGATATTATAAACATACCAATGCCCAATTATTCCATATTGATGATGCTCTGATAAGCAAGTTATTGCAAAACTTTTTGTATTTTCGGGAACATCTCCCCATTTTAAATGAGGTGAAAAATCTTCTCCTTGACATGTAAATTTCTTATCTATCATTTCATTGTTACGAATATCTTCGCTTTTAACCCACATAATTTAAATAAAAAATATTTTAAAAATAACAATTTATCTATAAATATTTCTTAACCATTTCTCTGAATTCTGAAACATTAATTGGTTTTGCTGTATATTCATTAAATCCTGCCTTTAAAATTCGCTCTTTATCTCCCTTCATTGCAAAAGAAGTTACTGCTATTATTGGAACGTCTTTAAATCGATCAATTTCCCTTAACTCTTTGCATATTTCAATACCGTTTTTTTCCGGTAATTGAATATCTAAAATGATAAGATCTGGGTTACCATTTTTTATTAATTCTAATCCTTTACTTCCACTTTCTTCTCCGATTATTTCTATATCTGGTATTATCTTTAATACTGCTTTAAATAATTTCATATTTTTCTCATTATCCTCAATGATATAGATCTTTTTTGTCATTTTAGTTACCTCTAATTATTTGATTAAAAAAAATCAAAATTTATCGAATATAAACATTACTTTCATAATATATTTATAAATAATTTTTATTATTATTCTTTTGTAAATTTACATAATAAAAAATAAAATCTAGAGAATTTTGATATTATGGCTATAGGTATTGCATTATTTAGTTGGGACAAAAAATTTGGAGCGGTTTTAGATGCAAAATATCCGGATAATTTCGATTTATCCAATGAATTAATTAATAAAATATATATGACTCATGCTTATGAACAAAATAGCGAAGATAAAGAATTAATAGAAATTTCTTATAATGGTAAAATTATCCTTAGTTACTGTGATAAAGAACGTGTTAAAGATGTTGGATATGAAATTCTTTTATTAATATTAGAAGAAGATGAGCACGAGGATATCCAGAGATTAAAAATGGAATTAACTAAGTTAGCTTCAGAATTGTTTAAGAAAGATAAGAAGGAAAGAAGAGAGTTTATTTTTGAAAATGTTGATAGATTTTTTAAAAAAAAAACCGCAAGAAAATTATTAATTTTAGGACGAGCCGGAACGGGTAAAACAACAATAAAAAAGATAATTTTTGAAGGAGAAGACCCCCGGAATCTAATTTTAAATCCATTAGAGCCGACACGGGGAATTGTTCCTTCGGTTCATTCTTGGTTAGACTTAAAATTAGGTGTATTCGATTCATCGGGTCAAGAACTTAATTATCTATTAGAAAATAAAAATGAACAAGCTATCGCCTTTGATAATGCCGATGTTGTTATATATATTTTTGATTTTCCAATGTGGGTTGCGAAATCTGATGAGATAATAGAAGAAATTAAAAAAATTGAGACAATTTTAACTGAAAACTATAAAGATGCGAAATTAATAATTTTCTGCCATAAGATTGATCTTATTAATGAAAATCAAAGAGATATAATGTTTACAAAAATCAGGGAAAGAATTAATGAGAGTTTTAATGTCCCTATTTATTTTACAAGTATTTTTATAAATCTAATTTATTATACTTATAATGCCTTTTATGAAATTTTAAGCAGTTTTTCCTATGAAACAACTGAGATAAAAAAGGTTTTGGATGAAGAAATCAAAAATCTTAAGAAAATTACGTGTTTTATAACTAATAAATATGATAGTATTGTAATTCAAACTATGACACCTGATTTTAACCCTATATTAATTAATCATTCTCACAAACTTGTTGCACAAATAAACCGCATATTTGAATCTATGGTTGAAAATGACGATCTTAGTCATATGATACTAAGTAGTAAAAAAAACCTGAATATTATTATACGCAAACTAGATATAAAGAAATTTGAGCTTAAGAATATTGTTTGTGTCTCGGAAGAATTAAGTGTAAATAATTTGATAAAATTGATGGGGAATATATGGCTAAAGCTTAACCAATTAGCATTTAAGAATTTTAAATGAGAAACAAAGAAGAAATTATGAGTAAAAAAATTGTATTTATTGGACCACCAGGAGTAGGAAAAACAACTTTAAAAAAAGTCTTTTTTGAAGGAGAAAGTGCCGTAAAATTACTTGAATATACTCTTGAGCCTACTTATGGACAAGAATTAACTTTATTAAAATTAAGGGAAGATATTGGTGTTTTTGATTTATCGGGGCAAGAAAACCGTCGATGGTTAGAGACTGAAGAAAAATCCGTTTTTTATGAAACAAAAGTTATTATTTTGATATTATCTGCATCTCAACCTTTTAATGAAATTATGACATTTATTCAACAAGTAAAACAAGTTAGAGATGAAATGAGTAAAAATGCTAAAATATATATTCTAATTCATAAAATAGATTTATTAGATAATAAAAAACTTAAGGATTTAAAATACAATCTATTTCGAGATCTCCCTGAAGATGATTTAATTGAATTGGCTTTCACAAGTATTCATAAAGAATATTTAATGCAAACATTTACGGTTTTTCTTAACATTTTAAGTACTTGTCTGGAGGATGAGCAGACTAAATTAAAAATAGATTTTAAAAGATTAGATTTTATTTTCAGAATTTTAAATCATTTAAATAGGGAAGAGATTATCTCCTTAAACAGTTTAATTGCTGAATTGGGAGGATATAAGAACGATATTTTAGATATATTAGAATTTTTAGAAAAAAAAGGTCATATTGATATTCAGAAATCCGGAAATGAAGAAATTATCTCATTAACCGTTGAGGGAAAAAAATTTTATGAGAATTTAGTCAATAATGTATCTTTATCAAATATTATTGATTTAGAACATCGATTTTTACTAATAGAGCAACCAGAAAAAAGGGAAATTCCTCCTTTTATAGGAGGCTTTATTGCAGATAAAGATGGTAGAACTCTATTATTTTTTGAAGCTTATGAAGGGGCTTTAGAGGAACACCTTATAAATTCTGAAGATAATGTAAATACGGACATTGAACTTATACCGATGTTTATCAGTGCTTTAGAAAAGTTTTCGCAAGAAATAAATATAAAAGATTTATCTGGTTTTAGTTTAAGAGGATCTAATTTAAAAATGCAAATTTTTGGATTTGATAAATTAACTACTACAATATTCATAAATTCAAATATCTCAATAAAACCAATTGAAAAAAGGATATTTGATTTTCTTTCCCAAATTTTTGAGAAATATAGAAAAGATTTTAATCGTGCTTTAAAATTAGGCGATGTATCTACATTAACAGAATGTAAAATGGAACTTGATAAATGGATAAAAGATCTAAATAATTCTTGTAAGGACCTTATCATGAATTATGAGATTTTCGATTTCACACGTGCAAGAAAATTATATCACAATTTAGAAAATCTTTATGAGCAATTAAATACAGAATTAACCGTGGCTTTAGAAAAAGTAAAAAAATTTAAAATAGATTTGATGAAAGCAATTTTAAATGAAGATTATAAAAAAATTAATGAAATTTCTGAAAAGGCACAGCAATTACGATTAAAATTTGAAATTTAATTTTTATTTTAAATATTCTTCTTTTGGTTTAGGAATTGTAAACGTAAAAGTTGTGCCCACACCTAAAACACTATGGAATGTAATTTCTCCTCCGTGTAAATTAACAAGTCTTTTAGTGAGAGATAAACCTAATCCGGTTCCTTCTGTAGCTCTAACATAAGGTGAATCTACCCTTTTAAAATCTTTGAATATTATATCAAAATCTTTTTTTGCAATACCGATTCCAGTATCTTTTATTTTAAATATCCATTTATCCGCAGCTTCTTTAATTGATAATGAAAAATATCCTTCTTCTGTAAACTTAATTGCGTTACTTAATAAATTTAATAATATTTCCTTAAATCTTAAAGGATCTGCAAAAATTTTTATTGGTTTATCAAGTCCTTTAATTTTAAACTTAAGGTTTTTCTTTTTATATTCAGATTTTATTGTTGCCTTTATTTGCTTTACGATGTTATTCAGAGAAAACCATTCATAATGTAATTCTAATTTTCCGGATTCTATTTTTGATATATCTAAAATATTCTTAACCATATCAAACTCATGTTGAGCAGAACTTCTTATATCCTTTAATACTTCTATTTGATCTTCATTTAATTCGCCATATATACCTTCAAGTAATAGATCCGTAAAACCGATGATTGCATTCAGAGGTGTTCTTAATTCATGGGACATTGTAGAAAGAAATTCCGTTTTAAATTGTGATGAGCGTAATATTTGCTCAAAATATAATTTCTGTTTTTCAAGAGCTTCATTTAATTCTTTGGTTCTCTCAACAACTTGTTGTTCAAGCGTTTCATTAAACTCTTTTCTAATATTCTCAATTTCTTTCCTTCTAGTAATATCTCTCAAAAAACCTTTAAATCCAATAATATGTCCTTCTAAATCTTTTAATAAATATACAGATGATTCTACAATAATTTCTTCCTTATCTTTATTTATAAGCTTAAACTCAAAAAGTTTAGAACCCTCTTTTTTTAGAAATAATTCATGAAAAATATTATATATGTCTTTAGCGGTTTCTTCATCGGTAATTTCCTTATAATTCTTTCCTAATAACTCCTCTTTATTATATTTTAACATTTCACATATTCGTTCATTGAAAAAAATTAAATTCCCCCCAAGATCGACTTCAAGATATCCTTCAGATATATTTTCAATTATATTTCGATATCGTTCTTCTGAATTTTTTAATTTTAGTTCATATTTCTTCCTTTCAGATATATCTCTTGAAATAATTAGAATTTTATATCTACCGGTGTAATCCTTAAATAATTTACCTTTATTTTCTAACCAAATATAACTTCCGTCTTTTTTTATAAATCTCACTTCCGATTTACATTCGCCAAAATCTATACATTTTTTTAATGATAAAAAAATTTTTTCTTTATCCATATCATAAATTATTTCCGAAGGACTTAACCCTAAGAATTCTTCCAAATTATAATTTAAAAGCTTGTTTAATTGTGATTCATTAACATATTCTACGCGAAAATCCTCATCCAGAACCCAAATTAAATCGTTAGCATTTTCAGTTATCAATTTATATCTAAGCATGTCTCTTTTTAATTGCTCTTTAGTTATTTCATGCTCACTTATATCAAAAAGGATACATAAAAATGTATATGTTTTATTTCTTTCATTAAAAATTAATGTTCCATGCCATTCTAAAGTAATAAACTTTCCATCTTTTCTTTTAAATCGAAATTTCTCAATAAAATCCTCCTTCTTTTCAACACTTTCTTTTATTTTGGTTATAATTAATTCTCTTTCATCAGGATGGAAAAATTTTTGAATTGAAATCTCTGTTAAATTTTGTAATTCTTCTTTTTGATATCCTAAAATTTTTTCTATTGCGCCATCTAATTGGATTTCTCCTGTTTTTAAATTATATGTAAATTTTAACAATTTCGCCTTTTTAGCAATAATATTAAGATAATTATCAGTTATTTGATAGGAATAAGCATGTTTAAATTTAGGAAAAATAATTTCGTTTGATTTTATATGATTATATACTGGTAATTCAATTAATAATAATAATAATTTATTAATCCTCTTTTCTCTTATAAGATAAATAGATAAAATAAAATTTACAAGAGTTTGGTCTGATTGCGGTAATTCTACTATCTTATTTTCAATCTTTATACCTTCAAAGGCTTGATCTATTAATATGTTTATTTTTTTTTTATATTCTTCGGTATTTTTAAAAAGAAATTCTATTGGCTTGTTAATTAGATTATTTTTATTAAGATTAAAAGTTACCTCCGTTTGCTTATTTATCCATTCTATTGTAAGATCTTCTTTTATTATAATAATGCAAACGGGAACATTATCCAAAAGATTAATAATATCTGAACCAAATTTATTTAATTGGTTTTCAATCATATTTCAATAATTTTATTTTTCTTTTCTTTTTAAATTAAGAAAGGTATAATAAAGCTCTATTTGTTTATTATTTTTCATTTCTGCTACTTTAGAAGATTCTTTTAGCATTCCCATTTTAAAAAATTTTCCGCGATCGGTTATTTTAAAAACTGAAGGA
>CAZVTX010000060.1:0-14540 GCA_964629395.1 uncultured archaeon | reverse complement strand
TATAACATCACAAAAGAATTTATTGACAAATTATTATTTATAAAATATAATTTACCGATTCAAAGAGATTAGAACTTTAAATAAATGATTCCGTATGTCTGATGAAGATAAATATAAAAAGTTAGTGGAAGAAATAAGGGAGATTTACGTATTTTTAACCGAAAAAGAGCCCACGCCGGATGATGAGATTGAAGCCCGTGAGAAATTAATTGATAAATTTAAGATTTTGAAAGATTTAGATTTTGTTTCGGGCAAAGAATCATTAATTTCCGATATTATTAATAAATTAGAGAATTGGGATACATTAGAATTATGGTTTAAAGAAGTTGAGGGTTTACCCGAAAGTATAAAAGAATTTCTGGGAGCTACAGAGGTAAAATCCGAGGTAAAGGCAAAAATTGAATTAGAAGATATTGCTAAAGTGGAGAATATTGAAAAAGCTGCTATTTCAGAATCAACAGGAACAGAAGTTAAAAAAGAATCAACATTACCCCCTGAACTTGATATTAATAAAATTGTAGAGCAAGTTTCAAGTAAATTTAAAGGAGAAATCTCGAGTTTAAAAAGTCAAATAGAGAAATTACAAAAAGAACTTGAGATGAAAGAGAAGGTATTAAAAGAGGGTGAGAAACAAGTATCTAAAGCTCCAAAAATTGCGCCTAAGGGAAAACCCTCTAAACCTAAAAAATCAAAATTGCCTCCCCCTCAAATTAAAATACCCGTTATTAAGAAACCCCAAATTAAGCCTAAGCCTAAAGTTGCAGCAAAATCACCAGAACCTAAGGAGAGCCGCCCAATCTCCGAGTCTATAAAGCAGACCCCAATAGAGGCACCTCAAATTAAACCTGTTGGCGTAAAAATATCCGAAATCAAGCCAGTATCTATTGAATCTCCGAAAATTCAGCCAGTTTCCGTAGAAAAACCTGTTATTCAACCAATAGAAGCTAAAAAACCTAAAATTGAACCCGCCGTATCAGGGAAACCTAAAATTCAACCAGTCACAACCTCTAAACCTAAAATCGAACCTGTCGTGGCAGAAAAGCCAAAAATACAACCCGTAACAACTGCTAAACCTAAAATTGAACCTGTTATGGCAGAGAAACCTAAAATCCAACCTGTATCACCCGCTAAACCTATAATTGAGCCTGTCGTGGCGGAAAAGCCAAAGATAGAACCCGTATCCCCCGCTAAACCCAAGATTGAAGCATTTACCGTGGAAATGCCAAAAATTGAACCCATTAAGGTGGAAGAAATAAATTCTGAAGTTATAAAGCCTAAAGGAGCCGATCTTTTTAATGTATTCTCTTCAATTGGAGATAAAACTCATAATATTTCTGCCCCTTCAGTAGAAGCAGTAGAACCAATTGAAGTAAAAAAACCCAAAAAGAGAGGGGAACGTAAGAGAAAGAGGGGTGAGCGTCCGGGTATTAAGGTAACTCAGCCATCATTCGCAGAATTCGGAGCTCCAAGTCCAGAAGTCGCAGGTTCAGATGATTTTATGACAGGAGAGATGGGACTTCCTGCGGATAAGGATGCACTTTATCAAGAATTAATCGCCTTAGAGGGACGAAGGTATTCACTTGAGAAGAATTATAAAGAGCTTGAGACAAGTTATCAAAAGGGAGATATAAATGATTTTGACTATAAAGCTAAGACTGACGAATTAAAATATAAATTAAATGAAATTACGGAAAGGATAAATACGATAAGAAGGATTATTTCCAATCTGTAGTTTTTTAATTTAAGATTTACATCGATTTTAAAAATTTAAATTTATTGATTTGTTTAAGCTTTTAAAACAATTTTACTTATATAATTATAACAAATAAAATTCAACTAATTATTTGAGATTGAGAAAAATGTCAGAAGAATTTAAAAAAATCGTTGATTCGTCTTTTGACCATGGTACTCCTTTATGGATATATACATCGGATTATATTTACGGAATAGTTCCTTTAGGTGGAGATAGATGGTTGGAAGTATCCTATACTTTTGATGATCCCGATGAGCCCTTAATTACGGGAGAGAAAAATGCCGATTTAGCTTATCAATTGATGATGGAAGAAATCTCTAAAGGGACAACATTTTATGTAGAAGATTTAAAGGTACCGCTGTTAAAAGAATTTGCAAATAGCCTTGAAGGAAAACCGAGTTCTGAAAAGATAGATGCAATAATTCAAGAGTTAATAAATAATACATCAAAATATACGTCAAATACGGATTTTTTAGTAAAAAGTAAAGATGATTTGGCTAAATTAAAAGAAAAAGTTTAATCTTATTTTATTAAATATATAAATTCCTTCTTTGAGGATATTTTTTGCTAAATTCTTCATCTAATCTTCTTGCCATTTGATAACCTAAGTTTGAATTTTGTTCATTAATAATCTCTTTGATGTAATTTCCTTGAGTTTGCGAGAATTTCTCGATCCCCGTAGCAATTACGCTTTGATCCTTTTTTATTGGTACAATCATTCCGAATAATCTCAGCATATCATCGGGTGAAAGTTGATTTCCTATTTTTTCATCAATTTCTTTATCGAGATTTCTAATGATTGTACCCATAGATAATGCCGAATATGGCGATAACATTTTTGATTTTAACCAATAAGTATTCGGCTTTTTCGTGATAAATGTGTCCGTATTTCCGTCCTTATCCGTTGAGCCTATTACGCTCCAGTTCTTAGGATCTTTATCGTATTCTTTTTTCATCTTTTTTATAACCGATGCGATTGGAGCAACTCCTTGATAATCTTCTCCTTCTAACTTTTTCTTTCCTTTTTCCGGCATTTTCATTATTTTTAAATAAATTAATATATAAAAATTTAGAGAAAAATTTTCAATTTGGAATTGTAGACAATAAAAAATAATAAGAAATAGAATTTATAAATAAATAATTATTATAAACTTATTCCCGATGAATAACTGCGATAAATCTATTGAATTAAAAAGGAATATAGGTCGCTTGGATGATATCATTCGCTCTAAAGATATTGAAGCGCTTAAAAAATTAATAAATAATCTTAATTATAATGAAATTTATTTTTTAAAAGATTACAAAAGAAGGAAAGCAGAAGGCGTTTATTTTACAGGTAAAAAAATTGCAAAATTTATCGCAGAAAGGGTTATACTGAGATTATTAAATAAAAAATTGGAAATTCAACAAGATACTAATGTTTACCTTAGAAATATCGAAGAAATTAAATTTTTCTCGAAAAATGTTAAAAATAATATCTTTAAGCTAATACTTAATTTAAAAATTTGCGATCCCGCTTGCGGCTCAGGTATTTTTTTGATAACGATGGCTGAAACTTTATGGGATATTATTTCACAAATAGAAGATTTTAATAATTCTTCAAAAATAGAAATAAAAGAAAGAATTATATCAAACTTATTTGGTCTCGACATAAATCAATACATAATTGAATTATGCAAATTAAATCTATTTAAATGGATAAAAAATGATAATTTATATAATTTAGAGGATTTTGGAATTTTTACAATACTTAATACCAATATAAAGCAAAAAAATAGTATTTTCTCGGAGAATTGGATAAAAAAGGAGTTTAACCAAAACTATTTCGATATAATTATCGGAAATCCTCCTTATGGAAATATCTTAGACAAATCAGAAAAAAAGCTTCTAAAGGAACGCAATCTTTTTTATAACGATATTTATTGCACTTTTTTGATTAAAAGTATTGATTGGATTAAAGACGGCATTATAGGATTTTTAGTTCCTAAGAGTTTCTTATTAAGGCAAAATTATCTATATTTCAGAAATGATTTCCTTTCTAAAATACATATTTCCGAGATATTTGATTTAGGGCCGAACATTTTTAAAAAAGCGACAAATGAGGTTCAAATTATCATTTATGAGAGAAAACAATTTAATGAGAATTTATGTAATGTTTATGATTTCCCTAATAAACATATAATTTCATATAGAAATGGTAATTTTGATTCTCTTAAAATATGCCAAAATAGAGAGTGTAATTATGCGGCTTATACTAAAAAATTCTATATTTATACTTATGAAAACAACTGCCCTTTTTGTAATGGATTAACTATACCTCTTAATCGTATCAGAATTAAATGCACTAAAGAGGTCTTGGAAATCATTAATAAAATAGAAAGGGGTTGTGATTTAAATTATCTAAGCCAATATAATTTCCCGAAAATGATCCGCGGTGAAGAGGATTATGCCCTTAAATTAATCAGAAATCTTTTAAAAAACCCTGTGGATTTAAAATTAGGAAATTCATACTATTTTATAGATGCAAAAAAAGATTTAAAATATTATTATATAAATAAGACAAAACCTTTTAATTTAGAAAAATTAGACCCCAAAATTCTGAAAGGACAAAATTTTGAATATTATAAGGGTGCAAAATTGCTTATTAAACATAATAATATTTATCCCGAGGCAGTATTCGATGATGATAATGTATGCTTCACATCTTCTATTTATTCATTATTATATGAAGATCCTATAGAACTCAAATTTCTTTGCGGATTAATCAATTCTGCGATTATACAATTTTACTGCATTTTTGGGATAAATAATCAAAAAGGAACAACTATAAATTTAAATCAATATATGATTAGACATCTCCCTATTGCACCTTGTGAAAAGAATATAAAGAAAAACATCGCTCAATATGTAGATGTTATCATATCATCCTTTAAAAAAGAGCAAGGTAAATTAAATGAATTTTTAATAAATAAAATAAAAATGCTTGACGATATCATATTCAATCTATATAATATTAATAATGAACAAAAAAAATTAATATTAAATTCTTTAAAAAATCAAGTTGGATATTTTAGAGTATTATATAACAAGTGATTATCAATGTCCGATAAAATAAATTATGAACAATTAAAAAAAACCGACTTTTTTAATTTTTTTAATCTCAGCGAAATTGATAGAAAAATTGAGAATGACTTTTTGTTGATATCCCTAAAACCGGGAGGATTTCAAGAATTTATCGATATCCAATTGAAATTATATAAAAATGATATTATTGAAGCAAAATTATCATTAGATCGCTCTTGGATCGGAGATTCTAATTCAATCAATCCTTTTGCGAAAGATATCGCTAAAAGTTTTATAGGAGCATTATTTCCCGATAAAATTAATGAAGAATTTAAAATCTCCATTGTGCAGGCAATTTGGAATACTAAAGGAAATAAAGATCTCGTTATTTGTTTGGATAAAGCAATCAAAAATTGGGAAAGCTCAGATCCTGATATAGAGAGATATTTAAAGACATTCCGAGGAGAGATAATAAGACATGAATGCAGATTTGGTGTTTTTTTTATTTCTTTTGAAAATAAAATTAATATAGAGAACCAAAAAAATCTCCTCGAAATAATTCTTAATTGGAGCAAACCATAATAAATAATAATTATATATAGCAATTAAATCTCTAATAATATCCTAAAGATTCTACAATTCCTTTTGCCAAACTTAAATTTCTGATTGCCATATTAAAAGGTTCCCAAGGCCATTCGCAGCCAGCTGCATACATATATCTACCACCAGATTTTCCTGCTTCGATCGTTTTGATGATTTCTTTTGATACAATCTCAATAGAATAAGATTCACTACCTAAAATTTGAGTATTTGTATTGCCTCTTATGCAAATTTTATCACCGATTTTTTGTTTTGCCATTGATAAATCAACTTGATAATCTAAATCCAATATCGCAGCATTGGTGCTTGAGACCAATTTTAGCATATCTCTGCCTTCTTTATCGATAACAGCATTATTTCCGCAAATATGATATAATACTGGAACTTTTTTACTAATATTCTTAAACAAATTCCTCGTAGCATCAAGGCAGCATTTTTCATACCTCATAGGACCTATCTGTGAGATTGCCGAATCACCTGCACCGATAATATGTGCTCCAGCCTCAATCTGCATCTTTGCAAATTCTTCTTGAATTGGAAGGATACGCTCAATTAATTTTTTAATTCTTTTTTCCCAATCATCATGTCTGCATAATAATAGGACATTCATCAAATCAAATAAACAACATATCTCCGCAAAAGGAGCTTCAATCCAGCCAACCACGCAAATTTTATCTCCGACCTCATCTGATAAGATCTTAACAGCATTAACGCGATTTTGAATACGCTGATTTTCAGATAAATCGGGAGTTTCAATTGAATCAAAAGAATTTATATCTAAATGTGTTTTTGCAATAGGCGTATGCCCGCTCCAATCAATTTCAACACCCCAAGCATTTGCCTCGCGATAAGCATCAGTAGAGACATGAACATGATCAATTCCAAAAAATTCAGCACATTTTATCTGTGCTTTTGCTAAAATTTCAGGTTTACGACAATATTCAGAGTTATAATCTACTCCTGAAAAAGCAGCTACAAAATGCATCAAAAAGGGATTAAAAGGAATGCGTTCAGGCACTCCTTTAATTGCGGATAAAGTTAATTCAAGTGAATTCATAAAATTTCCCTATTCTGAAATTTCTTTAGATAAATGGTTATTATATAATTTTTCTATTAATAAATATAATAAAAAACCTAAGATAACACCAATTACATCAGCTAAAATATCAAAAAAATCAAAAAAACGATTTGGAACAAAATATTGATGTATCTCATCAGAAATAGCATATAAAATCGGAAAAATTATTAAGAAGGAATCCCTCATCTTATATTTCCATCCAAGCGAAACTAAAAATGAAAAAATTGCATATTCACATATATGAAGTATTGTATTGATATCGAATTCAAAAGTGGCCGAAACTGCTGGAGGGACAGGATTAGGAATAGATGAAAAATAAAAAATTATAATAGCAAAACTTAAAGCCGGAATAATTTTAATATAATCCAAAAAAACCCATCTTGATTCTTTATTTTCGTTCACTTTTATCGCCAATATAATGAAATTTAAAATTACATAAAATTCCCCCGAGTCCCAAAAATTCTGTGCGGTCTAAGCGAATTTGAGGATTAAAATCTTTAACTACTGCTTCATAAAAAGGAATGCACATATCTTTACAAATCAGAGGAATTTTATCTCTTCTCTCAGGATTACGTTCCATTATTTCCTTGTAGGGGCATTTCTTTATTAAAATTACCGCTTTATTATCGCTATTTTCCTTTATTTCATAATTCCAGCCCTCTACAGCCCAACGAAAGGTAAGAACATCAATTAAATCTTTTAACATATTTGTTTCAATATGTAAATAACGTTTAATACGTCTAATAATAATTTTTAGTAAACTTTTCCAAACGGCCAAATCAATTTTTAAAGCAGTATCCCAATTTGTCTCTTTTTCCGTCTCAATCATCCATAGACCATCAAGTGTAAAAAAGTTCCGCTCAAAATAGAAAAGCTTATCTTTTTCGGTAATTTTCCTCATTTTTAACTTTGTTTTGATATTATACTCTTATTTGGTCAAATATTTAATTTTATTAATTATTTATCTTAAAAAATAAGTGAAGCATCTATAATTACATTCGGTAATGCTCTCACTCTAACGCTTCCAAAACCCATATTATAATTGAAAATGCCGAAAAGTGTCTAAATTTTGAAGCGAACCCTCGATTTTTTTCTTGCAGAGCGTTTTTTCTTCGGATTTTTGCCGGTCTCATCCTTTCTGTGAAAGGAGGCTTTTATATCATTTGCGGCACATAAATAACGAATAGCATGGGCAAAATTCACGGAAGCACGGATGGGTACTGAATCAATAATAAATTCTTCTCCGCCGATTAATCCGGGATTATATAATAAATTGTTAAGATTGTAGAAAAAATCCTTAATAAAATTATCCCTCATACTGTTCCTAAAATGGCTTAATTTCGAGTGTGAGGGTAGACAATAGGTGCGGCGGTAATTGCTAGTGAACGATATAAAAAAAAATAAGTAATTATTTAAAATAAAATTAACTTTTATAAAGATAAAACTTTTTATGTGGTATCGTCATTTCAATTTTTAACAATTTTTAAAATATGGTGATATTATTGGTTGAGGGACTTGAGGATGTAGATATAATAAATGGCATTTTTACGCTTGGTATGGTTATCATTAATACAATGGTCGGATTAATTTTAATAATAAAGTCTCGGAAGTTAAAAAATCGTGCAATATTCTCTATGGGCATTTCATTGGCATTATTAACGTCTCCTTGGGTTGCAAATTCTGTAAACTTCTTATTAATTTTATTTAGTTATAAAGCATTAACACCAGAAATACATTTAGCAATTGCTCTGATTCCTCTTCCGATTGCAAATTTTGCATGGATGGTTGTAATTACAGAACTATTATTTAAGAAAAAGCAAAAAATTATCTTAAGTGCTTATTTAGCTTTTAGCCTCTTTTTTGATATTATTGTGATTTATTTACTTTCTATTAATTATCAATTAGTAGGAACTTTTGATAGCCCATTAGATACAGTATATTCCTCGCTTATTTCTGGGTTAATTTTGATACTGCTATTAACAGTGCAAATCACAAGTATTTGGTTTTTTATTGTATCGCGTCGGGCGGAAAATCCAGAAGCAAAATTAAAGGCAAGTTTCTTTTTATTATCAAGTACAACTTTTGTTATTGCATCGATCATTGATGCTAGAATAGAAACAGGTATATTACTTATCATTATCGTAAGATTTCTATTATTACTTGGAGCAATTGAAATATATTGGGCATTTTTACTACCAGATTATATAAAGAAAATCTTTTTAAAATCTCCTTCTTAATTTTCTTTTTATACTGATAAGATAATTTTATTTTGAGCCTTGAGCATATCTTTCATGATTAATTCCATAGCTTCTTTATCCGTCATCGATCATAGCTAAAATAACATAATAATCTTCAAATAAAAATTAAAAGAAAAAATAAGTTAAAAAAAACCTTTTTATCAGGTATTTATATTTTTATTCCTTACGGGAAAGCAAATTGAGCTCATTTTTGAGCAAATCTCGAATCGCAACACGGATTACTTCAGAGCGATTAGGATACATATTCATATTGACAAGCTCTTCAATTCCTTGAATATAAGCTTCCGGTAAATGGCATGTTATTAATTTCATTTAGTCTATACCACCTTTATTTAGAATTAAAGTGTTTTTATTGATATTATTGAGGGAGGAGGAAATAATATATCTGTATATTATGCGGATATCATATATGGCATATTCAAAATAAGAATTAATTTGATAAATTGATTAAAAAGAAATGAGATTATTTGGTTAATCAGAACTATTATTATATAATTTTCCGAGTTTTATTCAAATTTAGTATATTTACCTTTAATCTCATCGAGGTCAACAAGGATTATCGAATGTCCCGCATGTTTCTTCTCAAATCTTTTTTCAATTTCGATGCTTATAGGATTATCCGGATGTACATTAATATATTCATGACATTTTAGACAAGCTTTTGCTCTTATAAAAATCACCCCTAATTATTCTAAGTGATAGAAAAAAATCGCCATATAAATAACTATTAGTTTTTGGAAATGATTTGTTATATTATCATAAAAAATGATAAAAATAGGAATATCAAAACAATTATAAAGATGTGAATAATAAAACGGAATTTACAAAATCAATTCAAGATTCTTTAAATTATTTTTATCCCGAATAGTGCAATATTCTTTTAAACAATCTAAACATATATTTTCTTTAGGTAATCCGATAGAATTAATAAGTCCCTCAATTGTTTGATATTTTAAAGAATCTGCACCGATATATTGTCTCATTTCTTCATTAAAATTGTCATAATTAACAATTTTCTTCTGATAAGCTATTAATTTAGATCGATTTGAGAAATTCGCATTTAATTCGCACCAATTAATTATTGGTGGTGTAGCAATTCTTACATGGATGGATTTAGCACCGACTTTTTTTAACATTTTAATGATTTTTTTCATAGTATTTCCAGAAATAATTGAATCATCAATAAGAATAATATTTTTATCCCTAACTATTGTTTTTAACGGATTTAACTTTTGCTCTACTTCTCGTTTAGGTTCCCAAATATAGCGATTTTTCATTAAACCTTCTTGATATAGTATTTTTGATTCAAAAGCGTATCCCATTGCTGCAAGTCTTCCAGAATCAGGAACGGGAACAACAATAGCATTATCTTTGGAAACGTCATCATATTTAGCTAAATTTCTCCCTAAATTATATCTAACATTTGCTACCGGGACGCCCTCAATAATAGAATCGGGTCTTGAAAAGTAAGTATATTCAAATTGACAGATTTTGCTAATAACATTTTTAGGTTTGTTTATTTGATATCTTTTTAATCCTTCAATAATATTAAATTTTAAAATCTCACCGGGTTTAATATCAGCTTCAAATTTTCCGCCTATAGCATCCAAGGCAACGGATTCTGAAGCGACTACATAAAAAAATTTATGGTATAATTCTAAAGTTCCATAACATAGAGGTTTATTTCCTATAATATCCCGCATTGCGTATAATGTGCCATCAGCCTCCATTAATAGTAAACAATAAGAGCCATCTAACATCTCTGCAATTGTTTTCAATGTTTCAGTCATATTATCGGAAAATTTTAGAAAAGTTTCAATTAAAGTAGCAACAAGTTCCACATCTGTATCAGATACGAAAATTTTTCCCATTTTCTCAAGATTAGAACGGATTTCATGATAATTCAGAAGCGTTCCATTGAAAATTAAAGTAAAATTAGCTTGATCCGTATTGATATAGTAGGGATCTACGTGTTCAAGTGCAAAAATATTCTTTCCTCCGAAACATGCATGTCCGATTCCTACATTACCCGATAGTGATTTTAATACATTTGGATTTAAAACTTTAGATACCAAACCTTTTTCTTTATGAGTGATTATTTTTCCATTACAATTTGTTGTTGCAATTCCAGTAAATTTTTGGCCTCTATGTTGAAGGGCCATTAAACCATGATAAATTAATCCTGCTACAGAATAGCTATAATCTGTACATAAAATTCCTAAGATTCCACACATAATTTAATCCATTATTTTTGGAATTGTAGAATAATATAAATTTTTCATTTTTAAAATGTCAATTTCGGGGATTTTACTCTTTAAACCTCTAATTTTAATTATAGGTTTATCTATTATAACTCCGATTTTTTTGGCAGAAATATCGTATTTTTCAGCAATTTCCATTATTTCATTATAATTTTTAGGATCAGTCTCAATAATAAATCTCCCGACAGATTCGCTAAATAAAATTTCATCATCTCTAAGGGAATTGTCAAAACATCCTTCTAAATTTAAATCAACGCCGAATTCCTCTTTAAAACACATTTCGGCAATTGTTATTATAAATCCGCCCTTGTTAACATCATGATTAGCTTTAACAAGCTTTTTAGAATATAATTCAAAAATAAAATCCCATATTGCCTTTATTTTATTATCATCAACTAAGGGAGGCTTTCCACCCTCAATATTAAATATTACTGAATGATATTCAGAGCCGCCTAATTCTGCTTTTGTATCACCAATTAGAATAACATCATCGCCAACTCTTTTAAACGGAAGTGTAATGATATTTTCAGCACCTTCGATTATTCCTACAATCATAATCATAGGTGTGGCTTTTATAGCCTTTTTAGTCTTTTCATCCTCATTATAAAAAGAAACATTTCCGCCTACCACCGGAATGTGAAGATTTCTGCAAAAATCAGCCATACCTCTAACAGATTGTGCAAAATACCAAAAGGATTCTGGTTTTTCAGGATTACCGAAATTACAGCAGTTTACCATAGCTTTAGGGATCGCACCATTTGCGATAACATTATCGCATACTTCTACAAGACCTCCTTTAGCTCCGTTATATGGATCTAAATAACAATGTTTAGAATTAACGCCAACACTTGCGGCAATAAATTTATTAGTTCCGATAATTCTCAAAACCCCGGAGTCTCCATCACCACATTTTACTACGGATCTAACGCCTACTTCGTGATCATATTGACGATATATCCATTCTTTACTGCATATATTTTCGGAAGCAATTAAATCATAAATGATTTCATCTAAACCTTTTGAAGGTTTGGGAGTTTTTTGGGTTAAAAGGTCATCAAGATAATCAGGTCTTTTTTCTTTTCTTGGAATTGGTGGAGCTTCGGAAAGAGCAACTGCGGGAAGATTCACCACCAATCGATCTTTATCAAAAACTTTAAGTATTTTTGAATCATCAGTTTGACCAATAACGGCATGGGGTACTTCATATTTTTTAAAAACCTCTAATACTTTATTTAAACCTTCAGGTCTAACAATAAAAGCCATTCTTTCTTGCGATTCTGAAAGCATAATTTCAAAAGGATTCATTCCGGGCTCACGAGTATATATTTTTGACAAGTCGACTTTAGCACCCGTGCCCCCATCTCCCGTTAATTCACTGAGAGCACATGATAATCCTCCGCCTCCTAAATCCTTTAATCCTCGAACATAACCCGTTTTTATAGCCTCTAAGGTAGCTTCAATAATTAGTTTTTTAGTAAATGGGTCTCCTATTTGAACTGCAGGTCGATCCGCTTCCGACATTTCGGTTAATGTTCTTGAGGCAAATGTAACTCCATGGATTCCATCACGACCCGTTGAGCCACCCATTAAAATAATATAATCCCCAGGAAAAGAAGCCTTACTTGGCGCATGCTTAAAATCTTCTATTGTTCCTAAACCGATACAAGCAACATTTACAAGACAATTACTTTCAAAACTATCATCAAATTCTACTTCGCCGCCAATAGTAGGAATCCCTGTACAATTCCCATAATCAGCAATACCCTTAACAACATATCTAAATAGCCATTGAGAATGAGGATTATCCTTTAGATGCCCAAATCTTAAGGGATCAAGAAGTGCAATTGGTCGCACGCCCATACATAAAATATCTCTAATTATCCCTCCTATTCCTGTAGCCGCTCCATGATAAGGTTCTATTGCAGAGGGATGATTATGAGACTCTATACGAAAAGCTAAACAATAACCATCACCAATATCAATTACACCCGCATCTTGTCCTGGACCTGCAAGAACATAATCATAATTTTTCTCTGCATTTTCAAATAATTTTAAGAGCGGTCGGGAGGATTTATAAGAGCAATGTTCACTATGCATGACATCGAACATTCCCCATTCAGTTATCGAGGGTTCTCTTTTAAGTGATTCTTTTATTTTATTAATTTCTTCTTCCGTTAAATCAACTTCTAACTCGTCTCCATTTACATCTATTTTAGGCATTAGGATAACCTCCTTTTTATAAATTCAACCATCGATTCAAAAAAGAGCCTGCCATGTTCTGTTCCAAAAGGACTTAAAATGGATTCCGATGCGCGTTCGGGATGCGGCATCAATCCCAAGCAATTACGCTCTAAATTACAAACACCCGCAATATTTTCTAATGAACCGTTTGGATTTGCTTTTTCTGTAATATTTCCACTTCGATCACAATACCTGAAAACAATCTGATTATTTTCTTCTAATTCTTTTAGATTATCAGTATAATAGCGACCTTCTCCATGAGCAATCGGAATATCAATTATCATTTTTTTTTTCATTTTAGATGTAAAAGCCGTATCCGTATGTTCTGCTCTTAAATTGACCCATTTACAAATAAATTTTAGAGAATCATTTTTTAATAAAGCTCCCGGTAAGAATTGCGCTTCTGTCAATATTTGAAAACCATTACAAATACCTAATATCGGTCTGCCATCCTTTAGCATAACTCTTGCCTCATCTATAGCAGGACTGTGTGCAGCTATAATTCCAGACCGAAGGTAATCCCCAAAAGAAAATCCTCCGGGTAATATGCAACCATCAAATTGAGCTTCTTTAAATTCATTATGCCATACTAACTCTGCGGAGATCTCATCCGATATAACATTATTTAATACATGATATGTATCCAAATCACAATTAGAACCCGGAAATTGTATAATCGCAATTTTAATTGTCATTTTATTCCTGTTTTGTTACTTTTAATATAGTCAAATTCTGAGTTACGGGATTAAAAATACGTAAATCGTTGCACATTTTATCTATAATTTTTTTAGCTTCTTCCTCATCCGAAGCCTTTAAATAAACTCTTAAATATTGCCCAGATCGAACATTTCGAATCATATTATATCCCTTTTTGGCAATTAAATCCTTTTGGATTGTATATCCAACAGGATCTCTTGCAGCGGGTTTATTTTCAAGTACAATCTCAACAATATATTCCTGGTGATCCATTTAAATAAAAAAGACTTTCTATTAAATTAAAAATTCCTATTAACTTAGAAATAATTATTGTCATAATGAAATTCTTTTTATTTCTTAAACTTTAAATAACAAGATTTTAAAAAATTAATATTTTCAGAAAATAATGACAAAATCAATTATAAGTATTATTTTGACAATTTATTTTATTTAATATTTTAGATTTCCAAACAAAGAATATATATATTAAACAATTAAATTTAAACCTTAATTCCTTAGTATTTCAATTTTATTCCATATGGTTTTAAAAAAGTAAAATAACATTTTCTCATAAAAAATATAAAATTTAT
>CAZVTX010000059.1:0-14544 GCA_964629395.1 uncultured archaeon | reverse complement strand
ATAGGTATCGTAATTTTAAACTTACCTCTTAATTTTTCCCTATTTTTTTTAAATTAGAAAAAAATTTATATTTTTCATGTTTAGATTATCAAAGAAAAACCTAATTTAAATAATATTAATAAAGCAGACGTAGCCTAGTTGGTAAGACGCCGGCCTCGAGATTGCCAAAAATGCTTTTGCAAGAAAGCCGGTGCGCGTTTAGCGCTCGTGGGTTCGAGTCCCACCGTCTGCGTTATTCCCTTTATCTTTGGGAGGTTTGAGTAAAATATGGAAAAGAAATTACTTGTTATTGGAGAGCTACACCAAGATTTATACTATGAAAGTGATTTCTACGAACAATTAGTTGATGCAATTGTCTCACGATTATTAAACTTTATTAAATATAATCCTGATGATTTGTTTAATAGAAAATTATTAGAGAAAATTGTAAAAGATGGTTTTTCTGATACACCTAAAAAGATAGTAGGCTATTGTTTTTTCAAAAGAGGCGGGAATGGAAATAATTCAGCTGAATTTCTCGCAAACTTGGATGTCCCTACAAAATTAATGTCCGTTATAGGACGCGGAAGTGAATGGATGATTCCCGAGCTTCAAGAGCTCGGAATTGATACTTCTGCAATATACCAAATTGATGAAATAACTCCCGTAAGCACGATTATAAAGTCAACCTTTACTACTAAAATACACCTAGCACCGAATTTGAAAAATAAAATGAATTTTGAATCAGTAGAAATCGATGAAAATATCTTTAATGATGTAAAATTAGCTTTTTCTACACCAATTGCCGAAAAATTTATTAAAATATTTGAAAAAACTTATGCTCTAAACTTCATAACCGCTTTTAATATTGAGACCCAAAAAATTCAAACACTTGAACAATTAGATAATCTTATTAAATACAGATATGATCTATTTTTTTTGAATCTGAAAGATGCTCATTATATTCTTAAAGAAAAATTAGATGTTAATAAGGTTGATAATTTTTTTAATAAATATGCAAAAATAAGAATTTATACTGCAGGAAAGGATGGTTCTCATATTATTACCGATAATTTTCAGTTATATTTTCCAGGTGTTGAAGTATCTGAGGTTATTGATCGAACTGGTGCCGGTGATTGTTATGCTGCCGGATTTCTTTCAATATTATTCGATAAAATTTCCTCTAAAAAGGAATTAGAAAATCTGTTAAAGAAAGAAAATTCAAATAAACTAAAACAAATACTTCATGAATGTGGGCTTTACGGGACATATTCTGCATTATACAAAATAACGAAACAGCAACCTCCTACTAAAGAAATATTAAAAGATTTTATGAAATCATTTAAATTAGAATAATGAATTGCTTTTTAATAAAAATACAAAATTTTTTATTGAATTAATTGAAGTATTAAATTCTCGATTTGAGGCTTAGCAGATTCTATTTTATCTAATAATTCAACAGTTTCTGCTAAATTTTCTTCATTTTCCTCAACGATAAATAATAAATAAAAGTCAAGATTACTAAAAGTTAATACCTGAACAACTCCGCTAAACCTTGTTCCATCTTCAAATTTATCAGAGAATTCATAAAGATTTCTATTCTCTTCAACAATTCTCTTTTGAACCTCAATATATACATCGTAAATCTTTAATTTTTCCTTTAGCTGTAAATGAGGTCGATAATATTCTCCAATCGTAATTCCTTTAGCATCGAATAAAGCAATCATTATTGCATTATAGCTTTTACTTAATTCAGAAAATAAATTTGATATTAATTCCATTTTATCAAATAGGAGTGATAAACCAACCGAAAAAGCATCCATCACAGATTTTATATTATAAATACTAGTTTCAAAAAAGAAAATATCAAAATCATTGCTATATTTTGTAAGAGCTTGTTTTAAAGTCAAAACTTTTTTATTTAATTCTTTATTTTCCATTAATGCAGGGTCAAATTTATGGAAAAATATTAAAATCGGAGGATACATCTGTTCTTCCTTAAAAAACTCGATTATTTTATCCAGATAATCGATTGCTTCGACATATCTATCATAATCTTGAGCATCAATTACATAATAAACCAGATCCGTGCCTCCAAGATATTTTCCTGGATCTTTTAAATATTGTTCTCTATATTGAATCTGCCCTCCCATATCTAATCTAAAAAATTCGATTCCTAAAAAACGAAATTGATCCCTCGCAATCCTTTTTGTAGGCATTAATTTCGATACCTCCTGCTCAAAACCGAATCTCCGTGTAATAGCAGTTATAATCGATGTCTTTCCTGCATTGTCTAATCCTATAAATGCAATCTTTCGTACTATTCTAATTCACCTATTTAATATTCTTATTATAAATATAATTCACTTGAATTAAATAATTATTATCAATTTTTTATAATGACAAAAAAATTTAATTAACAATTATAATCTTTATATTATCCACCAGATAAAGGAATCGATAAATAGAGCTCATCCCCATCTTTGAGGGGCGTTTTATATCCTTTTAGGTATTCAATATTTCTACCATTCACAAGAATAAGAATTTGTTTATTCAGTTTTTTTTTATTTTTACTCAATAGGTTATTATCCAATTTATCTCCATGATCTTTTATAAACTGGGAGATTATATCGCCTACCGTATCTCCTTCATATTGTAATACATTTTCCTTAACTTTTAACGCAAAAATATTTAATAGATTCAAATTTACTTTTGCCATCACTAATAAATATTAATTAAAACTTAAAATTATTATTCTTTAATGAAAAATACTTAATTATAATTCTTGGAGAATCAAAATGGGAAAGCAAAAATACGGGAAAGGATTCCAAAAAGATAAATCTAAAAAGAATTCTAAAGCAAAAAGCGGAGGTGCACCAATAAAAGGAGGTAAAATCAAGGCGAGCCACATATTAGTCGATAAGTTAAGTAAAGCACAAGAGATATACGAAGATATAAAAGCAGGAGATAAATTTGAGTCATTAGCACAAAAATATTCTACTTGTCCGAGTAAAAAACGAGGGGGAGATCTAGGATTCTTTTCAAAACAAGATATGGTTCCTGAATTTTGGAATGCGTGTGTAAAACTTAAAATTGGAGAAATTTCCCAACCAATTAAAACACGATTTGGATATCATATTATAAAAAGAACAGGTTAATGTAATAAATCAATTTCTTCAATAGTTTGCAAACATTCATTTATTTTTTCATTTAATTTTAATGATTGAAATAGTTCCATAATTTTTTGGATTTGAAATTCTTGCTTTTTAGGTTTAAACATGCAATAATTCGTATATTTTAACTCCGGAGATATTTTAGATAACCAAATTTCGATATCTTTGCGACTTAGACCAATTATCGGTGTAAAATACGGATGTGGAGAAAATAAATATGTACAACTTAAAGATTCTAAATCTACATTATCATTACATCTATTTGATTTATTAAAAGAAACACCATCGGAAATTGCTTTTATTTTTTCATTTATTTTATAATTTTCATCATTTAATAATTTTGAAATAATTAGAAATCTAATAATTCTACATAAACCGCATATATATTTGTTCTCCGACAAATTTTTTGAAATAAATTTAAGAATATTAACTAAATCAATTTTTCTTAAAATGATTTTATTTGTAGGGAAATATTTAATTGTTTTTTTCCAATTGGAAATCATTATTTTTATAGAAGGTAAATCATTCGTTAATGTAAATAATATAGGATAAATATATGCACCCCTCCGCATTAATAAAAAGCCAGCCAATATATCTTCTAAACGACCAATATCCATAACCATAATTCTCTTTTCTCGTTCTATGGGCAACCCTCCGAATTTAGATTTCACGATTCCGGTATAAATGTAAGTAAAATCATTCCTTATTTCAATAAAAATCTTTTTATCTGGATTAGAGAGATTTACTTTGAGATTTAAATTCGAAAAATGATCAAGGATAATTCTTCCACCTTCCCGTGCAATATCTTGAGATGAATAATCATGTTTTCCGGATCTTCTTACCCGTAAAGCAAAGGAATCATTTTCTTCTAAAATTTCGTTAGCGATTTCTATCATTTTTTCATAAATATTCTTCTTTAAAGTTGAGGTTCTTAACGCAGGACTAAAAGAATGAATTCCAAATATATTTTTTAATATTTCAATTGCTTGAGGTATTACTTCATTTTTAAAAAAGAATAAAATCCTATTTGAATCCCTACTTAATTGATATTTCGTATATTTAATTCCTAACCTGTCAAAAACTGTTTTTATATTATTTATTAAAACTTTTAGCATTCTCTGTTTTACAACACGCGATTTTAGCCATATTTCATTAAATCTTATCAAAATAAGATTATATTGCTTTAATACAAGATATGGATTATGACTCATTCTGATCCTAAGTATCTTATTATTTAAAAAATCTTTTTTATTCCTCTATTAATTTTGCTGGATGCCCGATATAAATACCATTTTCGATTAATATTGAATTATATGGAGTATATGAATGAGCAGAGAGCCTTACACCTCGTTTTATTACTGTCCAGGCATTATTACACATTTTGCACCTATAAGCACATCATCTTCAATTTTAATTTTTTTTAATATAAATTTGTCTTGTTCTATTCCAAATGATAATATAGTGGCTCCCATTCCGATGATTACATTTTTTCCGATATTGACAAACTCAGAAGAAATCCAACTATTATCACATATACTCCTCTTTCCTATTTTAACACCAAAAAAGCGAAGTGTAAAACGATTCTTTATCCAAGGAAATGGATGTGATGCAGAAATAAATAACGGCCATTTCTTTACACTATTTCTTAAATTCCAAAAAAAATAATCTCTATCTTTAACATCTCTTCTAAATTGTCCTTCTTTAGGGAGATGGATTAAATTAATTATAATAAGAAATAATTTAGAAATAATGAGAGCACTTAACTGTACAATAAAAACAGCTAAAAAAATATTAAAAGGAAAGAAAAGAAAAAAGTATAGATATAAATCTTCTCTCCAAAACAATAAAATATAATAATACTCAAATAAAATGAATGGAATTAAGCTATATACAATTATAAAAAAATAAATTGGTAAAAATCTATTTCTTAACCTTTCGTCTATCGGTGTAGGAGAATCTCCCTTTAAACTGGCTGGTTGAAACATTAGGATTATTCTCCCCCATTTTTCAATTTTTTATTTAATTCAGAACTATTCCCTAAATTTATTTTTCTTACTTTTTCTACTTTTTTACGTGATTCTTCAAGAGATTGAATTGGAAATTTCATACTGACCGGAGTTCCTACATGAATTAAATTTTCCTCTAATTCTTGTCCAGGCCATGTATAACTATTTGCACCTAATATCGCTTCATTTTGCATTACCGTTCCAGGTGTGATAATGGTTTGAGGTCCAACAATGCAATATTTTCCAATCTTTACTTTTTTAACATATATTCGATCATGAAAAATTAAATGAGAAAAAATACAGATATGAAGTGAAGTCATAGTATAGTCTCCGATTTCTACCAAATCAGGGTCTATATAACCCTCATAAGCTACCACATTTTTACCTATTTTCGTTCCGAAAAAATGATAAGCAACAATATCAACCCAAGGTAATGGCAAAGCTCTTGCTAACCATAATGGAAAATATGCATTCCAAAAGCGTCTGTGAATTGCTCTCCATTCGGGACTACCTTTTAAAAAAACACCTTCTTTTGAGGGTGGCAACATTTTATTAATTAAACTTGAGAATAAAATAACCGTGAAGGTAAATAAGAATAAATTACCATAAATATTCAACGGTAATAATAACCATAACCACCATTGCGGCTCTATATCCATTTCATAAAAAAACTTTCCTGTTAGAAGATAATAATATGAATTAATTAACCATAAATTAGCTAATAAAATAACAATAAATCCTACATAAAGTTGGATAAATATTATTAATGAAAAAGATGTTTTATACACACCGGAAGTAGATATGAATTTAAAATCATAAATTTCCTTATTTTTTTCTCCCATTAAAATATTAATATCCTCCTAGAATTAAATTATTAATTATCTTTTTTGTTATAAAATCTTTATTTCTAAAAAAAAAATAGTTTAAAAATTTAAATTATCTTATATTAATAATATCATTTAATAGATTATCAAATTCTTAAATAATAAAAAAGGTTTGAATAAAAATGCCAATTGATTGGGCTTTAGCCGAAGAAAAACCTCAAAAATCTCAAAAAGTTGAAGGAAGAATATTATTAGATTTAAGGGCTCAAGCTAACGATTTGACTAAACAGTTAACCGAGACAAAAAACGAACTTTCTCAAACTAAATCCGAATTAGATGCAACTAAAAATGAATTAGCTTCTACAAAAAGCGAATTAGCCTCTACAAAATCGGAATTGGAATCAACTAAAAATACATTAGAGCAAACAAAAGCCGAACTTCAAAAAGTTAAGAGCGAAAGTGAAAATACAATTAAAGCTAAAAATGATGAAATAAATAATCTTAAATCAAATATCAATGAGCTTAATAATAAATTATCCGAAGCAAATGGAAAAATATCAGAATTAGAAGCAAATATTAAAGCGAAAGAAGAACAAATTGCTGCATTATCCAGTCAGGCAGATGAACAAGTTAGCAAATTATCATCAGAATTAGAAGCGGCAAACGCTAAAGCAAGTGAATTAGAAGGCAAAATTTCACAATTAGAATCGGATAAGTCAAATTTAGAAGCCCAAATTCAAGAAAAGAATTCAGAGATCGAAAGTCTAAAAAATAAATACGAGTCTGGGTTAAGTGAAAAAGATTCCAAAATTAATGAATTAAAAACAAAAATCGAAGAATTAAATGCAAAAATTTCTTCATTAGAAGGAACTAAAACAGAACTTGAAGAAAAAGTATCTCAACTTACAGGTCATGTTTCAGACAGAGATAATCAAATTAATAGTTTAAAAGAACAACTTGCCCAAAAAGATGATATGCTTGTTGAAAAAGAACAGAAAATATTAGATTTAACAGCCAAATTAGAAGAAGTAGAAGCAGAATTAAAAGAATTAAAGCCACCAGAGATTGGAGCAGGTGGGTTCGCTTCGGAAGAACGGATTACTTGCCCTATGTGCGGAGCTGTAGGCCATAATATTAAGACCGTGGAAGACAAAAGTAAAGTTTTGAGCTATGTAGGACATATTCCTATGTATGCCAAAAAACATGTATGTAAAAAATGCGGTTATGAATTTTAAATTAACTAAATGATTTTTTTTAATCTTTTTTTCTAAGTTTTTTTAATTTTTAGAAAAAAATTGTCGATTCAATGATATTGTTTAAATTTTCAAAAATATAATTTTTATCTATGAAAAATAATCCTAAAAACGAATTTATCGGAACATTAAGTCAAAGAGAATTACTAAAATTATATAAAAAACATGTTAATGCCTATAAAGTGATGATGTTTAAGGGTTTCGGATTCGGAGTTATCCCCGGAGAAAGACATGGTATTAGATTTAAAACTTTGGAAGGACAAAAAAGCGGAGATCCACCTTTAGAAATAATAAATTGTCGATCTAGTGGAGGTGTTTTTAATTTAGGACATCATAATGAGATTATTGTTGAAACACTTAAAAAAGCATTAGATGCCGGGTTGGATTTAGGAGATCATATGTTATTATCTGAATGGAGGGCAAAATTAGGAAAAAAATTAGCAGATCTCCTCCCCGGAAACATTTCTAAGATGACTTTTGGTGTTAGCGGAGGAGAAGCTATTGATACTGCTATAAAATTTTCTTTTGCATATACAAAAAAATGTGGCTGTATATCCGCAATTGGAGGGTATCATGGTCATACGGGCTTTGCTTTAGCAACGGGAGATCCTCATTTTAAAACCTTTTGTATGTGGGAACCTCCAGGATTCAAACAAGTTCCGTTTGGAGATGCGGATGCCTTAAGAAAAGTCGTTGATGACAACACTGCATGTGTAATATTTGAAACTATTCCCGCCACCGGAGGTGTTTTAATTGCCCCAGAGGGTTATTTTGCCGAAGTTAGAGAAATTTGCGATGATAATGGGATAATGATGATTATTGATGAAGTTCAAGCTGGTTTAGGAAGGACAGGTGAATTTTGGGGTATTTATGGTGGTTTATACCCAAATGAAAAAATCATTCCAGATTTTATTGTCTTAGGAAAAGGAATGAGTGCTGGAATTTATCCGCTTTCTGCTTGTTGCTATAAACCATTCATTGAGAGGGCTGTTTATGGAGAAGATGCTTTTATACATATATCTACAACGGGAGGCTCCGATTTAGCTTGTGTTATTGCACATAAAATGCTGGAGATTCAATCTGACCCAAAATTCTTAAATCATGTAAAAAAGATGGGAAAAATTTTTGGAGAAGGTTTATTAAAAATCGCTGAAGAGAATCAAGAATTGATTAAAGAAGCACGTGGCAGAGGCCTTATGTGGGGTGTTGAGTTTCATAAAGAAGCAGATGCACTTAGAGCGATGGTTTCCTGCATTAAAGAAGGAATATTATTAAATTATTGCGGTAATAAAGAAGATACGCTTATCATAATGCCTCCATTAATAGTAAAAGAAAATGAAATTGAAGAGATTATTTCAAAAATAAGCACAGCTATTAAGAATATAAAATAGATAAATTATTTAATTTTAATTGCCCTACAATTTTTATTTTTTATTGCGTTAACGATATCTTCGATTGAATTGATATCATCATCAAATTCAGTTGCATATGTATTTAATTGACGAATTGAATGAGCATCACTACCTCCAATCGTGGGAATATCCATCTCTAAAGCTGCTTTTGCGGCAAGATCATGAAATTGTTTGGATAAAGCCCCATTTAATTCAATTGCATCAAAAGGAAAATCATAAACATAATCCCCAAATCCCTGATGTCTATTAGAATAAGGATGAGCGCAAACTGCAACGCCTCCTTGTTTATGTATATAATCTATCAATCTTTTTGCCGAAATATTTTTTGAAGGAACTCCTTTAATTCCATAAGCCAATATATCTCCATATTCGCTACTTAATTCCACTCCATAAAATATTTTAAATCCATTATAAAAAATTGGATTTTTAGGATCGAGTTTCCAATGATCTGTTATACATACGCCATCAAATTCTTCATATAAATTACTAAATAGATCCTCCCTTGAAAGATTTGAACAGCGTGAACGGTATTTTATATGAATATGCATGTCAATAATACTCATCGTAAAAAAGTAAATATTTTTTCTACAATCTATTAATTAAAAATAAAAAAAAATTTTAAACTTTAGCTCTTTTTTCTGCATGGATTTTTTTCTGGGCCTCTTTTACTTCTCTAAGTCTCTGTCCATCGAGAGGATAATTATAAAGTGAGAGGACGCCAATACCTATAGCAACTGCCGGAAATATAAACATTAAAATCCTTAGACCAAAAATGGTTGCAGAAGTTACACTTTCAGGTGCATAAATCGTCCAGCCAACGTTAGTAAATACGATACTTATACTTAAAAAAACGAATATTGTTGAGGTTCTTAGGAAAAGAGCATTAACTCCATAATATGATGCTTCTCTTCGTAAACCTGTTTCTACCTCATCCTCATCTATAATATCACCTATTATTAAATCAATCAAAATTAAAGATCCTGAAAGTCCAATGCCAATTAAGATGAATACAATGACCCCTTCCATAAAGGTTGTAATCCACATAAGCGGACTTAATGTTAAAGCCCAGATTATCAATGAAATCATCCAAGCTTTTCTTGGTCCGATTTTTTGAGCCACAATTCGCCACATATTTATAAAGATCATCGCCGATAAAAATGCTAAAGCCAATAATATTGTGATTAAAAATGAATCCTGTATATTCAAAACAAAAGTGGCATAGAGAGGAATTAAAGTAGGAAGAAGCCCATATACATACCAAGTGGAGATTTCTGCAGGTATATACCAACGAAAACTTTTACTCTTCAAACAAAGTTTTAATGATTCTCCTAAACCCGGCATTTTTTCTGAATCATGTTTGAATTCTTCTCGCTCCCGAACGCCCCATTTAAGAAATATTAAGCCAAAACCAAATGCAAGAATTCCACATGCTATTCCTAAATAAGACCAATTTATCAAATATTTATCATCAGTTAAATTTGGAATAAAAAAGCCCGGTAATAATGTAGCCAGAAAAAGTGCTATTATTGAAAATATTTGTTTAATATTATTCACTTTGGCTCTATCTTCTAAATTTAAAAACATTTCGGGAAAAAGGCTTGTTTGATTGATTGAAAACATTGTATAAAAAAGTTCAAATATAATTATAATGGTCATAAAATAAGCAAAATTTATTGTTTTATCTGTTATTCCTAAAGTTAATGGCGGAAAAAAAAGTAAAAACATAATAAATGAGAGAGGGGCGAGGGAAATTATAATCCAAGGCTTTCTCCTACCCCATTTAGTATGAGTTCTATCTGAGAGCTGTCCGAGCAATGGATCGTTTAAAGAATTCCAAATACTCCAAATAATAAAAGCAAATGTTATAAAGTTTACATCAAGTTTAACTATTGTAAAATAAAAAGTAAAAATCCAAAAAGTAAAAGTCTGATAGGTGATTACATCCGAAAGTTGAGCTGTTCCGAATGCAAAAGCATGTTTTATTTCAAAATCGGATTTTTCTTTTATATTTTCTTTTTCCATGTCTTATTCGATGTTATTAAAACATATTAATATTTCTAAATTCTCTTCTAAATAATATTTCTTGGAAAAAGTATATTATAATTTGTTAATTCCTATAATCTATACTAATAAAATCTTGAAAAGATTTTTGTATGGATTTAGAGAGACTATTTAAACCAAAATCGATGGCAATTGTAGGAATTAGTCGAACTAATCCGTTATCTCCCGGAAGGATTATTCTTCTGAAAAATGAATTTGAAATGGAAGTTAAAGTTTATGGAATTCATCCCGAAGGAGGTAATATTGAGGGAGTAGAATTATATAAACGACTTGACGATTTACCTGAGATTCCTGATATTCTAACAATCGCCGTTTCTGCCCAAGATACAATAAAATACTTAGAACAATGTGTAGATTTGGGAATTAAAGGATGTATTGTAATTGGCGGGGGATTTGCCGAAATAGGTGGCGAAGGCATAAAACTTCAAAAAAGGCTTGAAAAGATTGCTTTTGATAATGATATTGCTGTTCTTGGTCCGAATTGTATAGGAATCTATTCTCCTCCTTTAATAGACACAATTTTTCTTCCAACCGAAAGAATTACAAGACCTCCTAAAGGTTCAGTTGCATTGATCAGTCAGAGTGGTGGAGTTTTAATCGATCAATTTTTTTTGAAATTTAAAGAGAGAAATATAGGAGTGTCAACTGCAGTATCTATAGGAAATCGTGCCGTAGTAGATGAATCCATGCTCTTAGAATATTTTAGTAAAGTTGATAAAGAAACTACAAATATCGCTTTTTATCTGGAAGGCTTTAAAGAGGGAAAAGCAAGAAAATTTCTGGAACTTGCCAGAGAATCTGAAGATACGATTTTAACATTCTTTGGAGGTATTACTAAACAAGGAAGAATTGCAACGCAATCACACACCGCCAGCCTTGCGGGGAATGCTAAAATATTATCTGCTGCATTAAAACAGCATTATATTATTCAACCTAAATCTGAAAGCGAATTGTTAATATTTTGTAAGGTTTATGATGTATTATCTCATAAAAAAAAGCCTTTTGGAGATAATACAATTACTTTTGGAAAAGTAGCGATCCTTTCGGTATCAGGAGGACATGGGGTTATTGCTTCCGACCTTCTTGAAAGATACGGATTGACTGCAGTTCGATTTACCGAAGAGCAAAAAGAATTACTTAAAGAAAATATTAACCCGGTTGCACGGAAAATTGCATCTTTTAATAATCCAATCGATTTGACCGGAAGCGTTTTGGATACTGATATTGAAAATATGATAAGAATTCTATCAGATTTTGATGAGATTGAGTGTATAATTCTATTACTTCTGCCTTATCCACCAAATATCTCTTTTCAAATTGGTAGACGAATTGCGAATATAATAACGATGAAAAAAAAACCTGTAATTTGCTTTATTCCTTATATCGCAAAATATTCATTAATAATTGAATCTCTGGAAATTGCAAATATTCCGGTATTTCACAGCATTAAAGAAACTGTGCAAGCAGTCTCAGCCCTCAAATTAAGAACAAGAGTGGAAAATCTAAAAAAAAATAATATATTTTGGGAATAAAAAGATATTATATAAAATCTAAAATTACATCTGCTAGGAATATTAAGCATTTAGTAAAAAATTCTAATGAATAGAAAATTAATCGAAATTTAGGAAATTTCCAATCAGCTTGAGAAGCATTTAATACTTTTATTAACCCATCAGATCCAAATTTATTATAAAAAGCTCCAAATTCAAATAGTTCAATTGTAGAATAATTTAAATATTTTAAAAGTGCGATATCTTTTAAGATTCCATTTATAGTATCATATCCTTTATAACTCATGCATCCTATTGCGACTACAGCCCTCTCTTTATAAAGCTCTTTATGTAATTTTGCCAGATTATACAAATAATCCTGTGAATAAGGAATATAATGATATTCACAGCTACGATAAAACATAAAACTAACTCGTTCCCAAACATCAGGAGGATCATTCACTATTCCAAATAATTGTTGAATATCAGGATCTCCATCAATTATATCGATTGGCGTTGGCTCCATGCCGACTAATGCTATTTTGTATCCCTCATCTGACCATTCTTTAATATTTTTTTTATATTCTTTGCAAACTTCATTCCAATTTCCTTTAGCCTCTTGTCTATGTTTTATTATTGATGTAAGATAATTGATTGGATTATCTAAACTCATTTCCGAAATTACTTGATCCCATTCATTATCGAATAATAAACCATAAATATCCAGTGAAAAATTGGAAACCCATTCATTAAAAAGATCCTTAAACTCCTTTAAATGTTTATAATCCTCGTAAGAAGGATAATAACCATTTTCGGGGAGATATACAAACCAGATCCAAACTTTTAATCCGCTTTTTGTACAGTTATTTACAATATAAGCCAATTTCTTTGATTGATTCATATTTAAAAGTTCTGATTCACGCACTAAAAGAAGAATTTCGGCGGGTTCTATCTCTCCCTCATTAAAATCGGTTCCATTTAAAAGAGCGAGTACTTTTTCATCGGTAAGATAATCATAACTCGTAGACGTCGCATAAAAAGAAATTTTAATCTTTTGAGAGCCTATATTCTTAGGATTATTATTTATATCAATATCAATATACGCTAAACTTAGATTTGAAAGCCCTAAACCGAAAATTATTGAGGGAAAACAGAAAGAAATAATAAAAATAATGCTAAAAATATTATTTCTTTTGAAATAATCAATTTTTAATTTAGTATTAATTCGATTACTCTTACAAAATCTAAAATCTTTTATTACAAAAAAGAGCCTCCAGATTTTTAATAAAATTAATCCTAATAATAAAAAAAAGCCAAATGAAATCATTCCAAATAATGAGATACAAATTATAATAAAAAATATTGAATATACAACCAAAAAAATACAATTTATTATGATTTGAATTAAAAAAAATTTCTCCCTTTTTAATAAAATATAATCTATAACAATTGAAAATATTATCAGAAATATAATGAATGAAAGTGATAAAGAATAGAGCCAATAACCAAAAATCCATATAAAATACAACCATTTAGTAAAGAGATATCCCAAAAAAGCTAAACTAATAATAGAATCTATTATTATGGGCTTATTTTGAAATTTTCTCATTCTTAATTCACAAAAAAGATATCATTTTAGAAAATTATAAAGAAATTAAGATCTAATATTATTTTAAATTAATTTATCTAATTCTTTATCGAAATGAAAATAAATATAGACCTATTGAAGGAGTTGGAAAGAACTTTCGATCCGTATAATCCCGAAAAAGGAAATGTCCCGCTTAAGATACTCGGCTACGGTGAAATTAGCTTAGTTTTTGAAATTGAAAATGATGTGCAAAATATTGCTTACAAAAAAATTCCGATTTTTGATAATGAGGCCCAAGTAAAGAGGCATCTATGGGCGTATTTCGAATATAATAAATTATTAAAAAGGATCGGATTTAATTTACCGGAATATGACGCTTCCTGGTTTTATGATAATGATGGAGAAATTCAATTTTATTGTGTGCAGGAAAAAATCCATCCGGAATCGATCTGTAATAAAGTTATTCATAATATCAGTATAAAAGAAGTCGAACAATTAATTCTCTTAATAATGAGACATTTTCTTAAAGTGTGGGAATTTAATCGAGATAATAAAATTCTTGATATAGGATTAGATGGGCAAATTTCAAATTTTGCAATAAAAAATTTTAATCCAGATAATATAAAAGTGGATGAGAATACTGAATTATATTATTTAGATACGAGCACACCATTATTTAAAATAAACGGAAATGAAGCAATGGAGGCAGAGCTTTTTTTAAAAAGTGCACCTTTCTTCTTAAGACCAATTCTTAAAGC
>CAZVTX010000058.1:7902-14606 GCA_964629395.1 uncultured archaeon | reverse complement strand
ACACATATATCAATAAAAAAACGAATTGAAGAATTATTAAATCAAAATATTATAAAAATCCGTGCAGAATTAAATTACAATAAATTTAATATTAAATTAGGTCTTTTATTATTAGAATTAGATTATGAAATTTTTGATAAAATCATAGGAATATATGAGCAATGTCCAAGAATTATATATCATTTCACTATTTTGGGACAGTATAATTTGGCAGTATTATTTTTTGGGGAAAATGAAGCAACATTTGAAACTATGTTGAAATCTTGCATGCTATATAATTTAAAGGGCATTCGAAAATCTAATCTTTTAATCATAGGAGATATAAATAAACCCCTTTTTTTCCCATTTAATTTTAAAAATATAAATTTAGACAACGAAAAAGCTCCTTGTGGTGCACATTGTGTTGAATGCAATAAATTTCAACAAGGAATTTGTTTAGGATGCCCTGCTACAAAATATTATGAAGGGCCATTTAAAATAAAAAGTAAGTAATTTAAAAAGAGGCAATCCACTGCATCTCTCAGCAACTTTTTCTCTCTCATAAGTATCCTAAAAAATCCTTGAATTATAAATATGAGATTAAAAAAATTAATTTGATATCTAAATTATCAAATTATTTTCAAATTTTAAGTAATTTTTCGTATTTGGCTAATTCTTTTTTTAAATTTATCATTCAAAATTCTTATAATAGATTTCTTTTAATTGAAAATTTAAAGAAAATTTAACAAGCAAAAAAATTATTATATTTATTTAAGTATGATTGAAAAACAACAATGTCTTTTAGAAGAATTTCAGAAAGTTATTGGTTATAAATTTAAAAATTTAAATTTACTCCGTCAAGCTCTTACTACTCCACAATTTGGAAATAAGACAGGTTTGGAACATTATGAGATTTTAGAAACTTTAGGTGATGCTGTAATTAAAACAATATTAATTTCCCGACTTATTAGAGATAAAATGGGTATGCTGAATTCTAAAATAATAACTCAAGCGAAACAGACTATTGAAAATAATGAAACATTATCTAGAATCGCGAGAGATTACTTTAGGTTACAAAATTACGTTTTTAAAACAAAAGACCAAGATTTATTAGGGAGGGATAAAAAGATACTTGCGGATGTTTTAGAAGCCTTATGCGGGGCAATATTTTTGGATTGTGGTTCATTAAAAATTGTAAATGAAACAATAATTAACAAATTTTATTATGATTGGGACAATTTAACGGCTGCTGATATATTTTCTAAAAATAAATTAAATGAATATATTCAAAAAAAGTATAAATTTAATCCGGAAATCATATATGAATATGAAAGAATTGGCCCCGATGAGGATACATATTGGATTGCTAAAAATCCTAAAATTCTAAATCCCGAAAAGAAAGTTATATACGAGTTTAAAGGTTTAAAATCAAAACAATTTAAAAAACAAAAGCAAGCCGAGCAATATTTATGCTCTATAATGCTTCAAAAAATCAAAAAAAGAGAAAAAGAATTATTTTAAACGGGTCTTATATGACCGGATTTATAGAAGTTGAATAATATTTCAATAACTTCCGCAGATGTGAGCATTTTTTTGGTTCTCAATGTATCTCTTGCAAAAGTGAGCATAAACGGTTTAGGCATATTAGCAATTATTTTAAAATCGCCCCGTTGCCTAAAATTTAAATCCATTCCATCTCCGATTGTAATAAATTGTCTCATCTGGAATTCGGCGAACCATTCTTTTGCATTTGTATAAACCTTTTGAGCAGGAGCTTGTGATGTTGCGGGTGCTGCTTGTGGCGTTCTTTTTTGTCCTCGTAATCTAACACCTGTTTGAGGTGCAGAAGGTGCCTGAGTTGGCGTAGTATGTGCGGGTTGCTGTTTAAATTGTTGCCAATATTGTGGTTGGCTTTCTGAGGTGACCGATTGGGTTGCCGAGCTTTTTATTGCTTTTTTGGTTTGTTCGATTAATGATGCGGAATCATCTTCCCACTGAAATTCTTTAGGTGGGGCCTGTTTTATTTCAGTGCTTTCCGGAGCAGTAGGCGGTTTAGGGGTCTCAGAAATTTTTGTTGGAGTTTCAGTAATTGGAGGTGTTGGAGCCATCGGTGGCTGTGTAGATGTTGGGATGCTTGAAGTGGTTGGCGTTGTTGTAGGCTGCATTAATTCTTTCATTTTTTGTACTTGTTCCAATACTCCTTTATATTCGCTTTTAATTTTTGGTTCGGATCCTTTAATTTCATAGCCCAATATATCCCTTTTAACCGTTTTCTTAGCTTTAAAGGGATCCCATTCCTCCTTTAATTTAACGGCTCTTTTCTTTTTCTCCAATTTTTTAAGATGAGATTCTAATTCATTTACCTTACTCTCAATTTCCTTTAATTTCTCGGGATCTGTAATTAAATTTCCATCATAATCAAACATTTCCGTTGATAAACCAATATACTGTAGAATCTCTACGATAACATCTGCGGGTGTGACCCACTTATTTTTTAATGCAAATGTTTCAAAATATAAAATTGATGTATCATTCTCATCAAAATAATCACAATAAATCGGAACTTCTATAAAATTATAATCTTTCTTTTTTCCAAAAGGATTTTTATAATTCCAGAATTCTATATTTTCCGATTCAATAAATTTTTTAATATTTTCTCTTATTTTTGTAGCTAAAATATGATCACTACTATTTAAGTAATCACATAAAGGATCAACAATATTTTCAGTATAGAAATTAATTAAATCTTCAGATTTTTTATCCCGATTTTCATAAGGATGGAATGCAAATTTCTCCGATCCAGTAAGAGGCATCCAAACTAAACCAAAGTCTCCCGGCCAAGCGGTATTTAATGTAGTAGTAAATATAATTTTAGGGTAAGAACCTTTAACACCAAATAAAACGGACGGAAATTCAAATCTTATTATTACCTCATTTAAAGGAAAATCTTTAAATCTTAATGTTGCTCCAAGAGACATAGAATAATCAACAGAAGTCATAGCAAAATCTACTTTTCTCCCTTTTTCAAGGGGAATTCCTATAGTATACTCTAATTCTTGCTCAGGATGGACCTTAACATCAATTAATTTTTCTAAATAAAGAATATTTTTTTCTCCTTTCAAGTCTTCAAAGAATTCTCCAATTTTCTTTTTGTAAGTATCTAAAATCTTGATACCGTACTGTTTTATTTGCTCACTCATAATAACGCACAAATTCTTTTTTTAATTTATATATAGATTTTGATTTAAATAAATTTTAATTTTATTTGATTCAATATTCCCCTTTTTTCCAAAAGTGCTTTATATTTTTCTATATGTCTTTTTTGATTTTTTTTAGATAATCCGTTAATATAATTGGGATTTGTTCTATAATCTGCATAACGTCCTTCTGGGGGTTCTTGAAGGTATTTTTCGGGAGTTTTTTTATTCCCCAAATAGAAAGACCAGATTAAAAAGATTATGGGCACAATATAGTAGCCGCTTATTCCAGGAGGATTCCCTGCTTGAAAATGGTCAATTGAGGTAAGAATTTGAAATATAATCAATAAAATAATACTTATTAAAACAACGATATTTCCGATCTTATAAATTAAAGTCTGCTTATATCTGGCTTCCCAGTAATGTCCATGATAGCCATCTGCATTTCCTTTTGCTAAATTTATAAAACGTGCATAGCGATTCTTTTTCCAGGGTATCTTACCCCACATAATTCCATCGCCGCAAGAGATACTATCAAATAAAAAATGTCCGCAATAAATTCCAATAACGGGCATAAGAAAATATTCGGGATAAAAATTAAAGATAATACTAATAATTGCAAGAATTACAAGGGGAGTATAACTCAATGGCCAATGTGTCCAATAAAATAGATGATGCTGAAATTTATTATCAATTTTTACTTCACCCCGATGTTTTACAATAAAATAAACTGCATCAAAGTCAGGAAAAATACCGCATATTATTACAAAGAAAGCAAGCCATCGGGGTAAGATAAATTCACCATTTGCGAAAAAAATAAGCCATATTATATAATAACTTAAAAATGCGTATGCAGCATGTTGATCAGTTCGGGCGATTGCAGACACCAAATATTCTTATAAAAATCAAATCGTTATGATAATTATAAAATGTATTTATTTTTTATATTATTATTCATTCTTTTCATAAATGCAAGAAGTAAATAAAGATTTTGTAATTAAACATTATAGATGTAAAATTTGTAATACTACTCATGAAATTAAGCTAAGAAAAGACCTTGTTGAAGGTCGTTCGAGATATCCTTTTCCTTATATAACGATGCATTCTGAAGTATTAAATAATGAATTAAAAGAATTTTTAATAATGCTGTATATCGATAAAGATTTACAGATAAGGGGTGTAGAGATTCTTTCTTCAAATGATGATTTTTATACAAAAGAACAGGTTAAAGAAATTACGGATAAATTAATGCAAGAAATTGAATTTCTTAGGGAGGAAAATCTCGAATTATTACATAAACTAAATAATATGAGAGAACAATTGAAAAAGTAATCAATTTAATAAGATATTTTTAGAATTTTTAATCTATTGAAAAAAATTGATTAAGATATATTTAAATAGACTCTAAATTATTTTAGATATAAGTATCTTATATCAAATTCTTATATCTAATTAATTTCCTAAATCTAAAATATTCTTATTATATTACAATGTCCCATAAATTGGAAAGAATAGCGGATGATTTCGGTTTACAAATGAAAAAAGGATTTATTAGAGCACTTATTCTCCTTATCTTAAATGATTTAGGTAATAAAGGAACGTATGGAGTTAAAATAATAGAAGAAATTAAGAAGCGAACTTTAGGTGTTTGGAAGCCCACTCCGGCAAATATATATCCGTTATTAAACTCATTAAGAATTAAGGGATTAATAAAAGTAAGTGGAAGAGGCGAAAAAAATAAAAAAAAATATGTTATCACCCCCAAAGGAGAAAAAATATTAAGAATTCTAATCAGAAAATACCAGAAAATTGTTCAATCTATGCGTTCCGTTATTACATCTGTTTTTGGATTTGATGTAAATTATATGTTTGAGGATTTTGTAAATTTTTTACCTAATGATCCTGTTTTTGGATGGGTTGATGGTCAAACCATTGAGGAAAAACTGGAAAATTTGAATTATCAGAAAAGTCTTATTGAGGAGAGAATTTTATATTTAAAAGATTTATTAAAGGATATAAATAGAGAAATCTCCCAATTGGAATCGGGGAAAATTTAATAAATATTCATAAAAAATTTCCTGTAAAATATGAGAGTTTCTTTAATCAAATAAAAGTATATTTGAATAAAATTTTTTTAAAAAATTGAAAAATAAAGATTTAAATATTTCTGTATCTATATTTTAATTAATTTAGTTATAAGAATCTTATATCAGAATCTTATATCTAAAAATCAAAAAGAAAATTTATTAAAATTTATAAATTTAAAGAAGTAATAATTACGCTGTAAATATCATTTTTATTGAAATTTAAAATTAGATAAAGTAAAAAAATAAAATTGAAGGTTTTCCGATATGTCTAAAGATAACGGGATTAAAAAATCTCCCCTAATGGAACAATATGAAGAAGAGACAGGTAAATTAGCCATCTGGAAAGGAAAAATTACTAAAGATTTCCTTAAATGGAAAGAGAAAAAAGAAAGAGAAGAAATTAAAAAGCAAAAATTAGAAATCTTAAAGCAGACTCAGAAAGAACGCAAAAAGATAAAAGAAGAGAAGAAATCTGAAAAGGAGGCTGCTAAAGATTATGAGCATCTCATAATTGTCGAGAATCTACATAAAACTTATCTTTTAGGAACAACTGCAGTTGCTGCCTTGAGAGGTGTTGATTTAGTTATTGATAAAGGTGATTTTGTTGACATTATGGGTCCTAGTGGAAGTGGAAAAACGACATTACTTAATTTAATTGGAGGGCTTGATACTCCAACCAGAGGTAAAATCTTTCTTGAAGGACGCAATATCTCAATGTTATCTGATAATGAATTAGCAGATATAAGGCGAGAACGTATAGGTTTCGTCTTCCAATTTTATAATCTCTTACCTCAAATGACTGCATTAGAGAATGTAATGGTTCCACTTCATTTTTCAGGAAAATTAAGCTCAAGAGGTAAAAAGAAAAAGGCAATGGATCTATTAAGATTAGTTGGCTTAGATGAACGAGCTCATCATACGCCTTCTGAGCTATCTGGTGGAGAACAACAAAGAGTTGCAATTGCAAGAGCCTTTGCAAACGATCCAGCAATATGTGTTTTAGATGAACCTACAGGTGATCTTGACAGTAAAGCAGGTATTATGGTTTTGAATCTTTTAAGAGATTTGAATAAAAAAGGAGCTACTTTTATCGCTGTATCTCACGATGCCTTAGTAGCCGAATTTGCGAGTAGAGTATTCCATATGAGAGATGGTAAATTAACACATGAAGGTAAAATTAGAGCAGTTAAAGAAACGGAAATAATGGCTCTAACAAGAAAACATGAAGCAGAATTAAATAAAGAAAAATGTAAGACAAAGATTTTAAAATATTTATATTCACATCAAGGAATTACCGAGATGAGGATAAACGATATAAAAAATTCTATACCGCGTTCGATTGTAATGAATTTACCCGAACACTTTAATGACATTCTATTGGAATTATTGGAAGATATAAAAGTTCCTGCCAAAATAGAGGGAGATATTTTAATTTTTAAGT